>CAIRQE010000099.1 GCA_903880655.1 uncultured bacterium | reverse complement strand
GCCTCGTCAAGATGATTTTGCGCCGTAGCAGTCAATTCCCCATGCTTGTGATCGTGTAATTCTTGTTCGCAGGCATGGCACTTCTTATCTTTCAACTTAGCAAGCTCGTCAGCGTACTTTTTTACGCTTCGCTCCGCTTGAGCTGTCGCGCTATCTAACGTAGCCCGTTCCTTATTTAGGCTTTTTAGCTTTGCTGATTGCTCATCATACACTTTGAGTTCTGCATGTTTAGATAACTCAGCATCAATATTGACACCTTCTAATTCTACAATAGCACGACCTATTTTTTCTAGGTCTGTTTGATGTTGTGTATTCCAGACAGTTTGTCTTGTTAGCAAACTATCGATACTTATTTGTATTCTTTCGTTGGACTTTTTAGTTGCCTCTATATTTGCACTTTCCTGTGTAATATCGTCCTTAGTA
Organism: uncultured bacterium; assembly: GCA_903880655.1. Lineage (GTDB taxonomy): Bacteria > Patescibacteriota > Saccharimonadia > Saccharimonadales > CAIOMD01 > CAIOMD01. The sequence continues at coordinate 1,607 of CAIRQE010000099.1, read as the reverse complement.
ATTCTAATCATCTCTTTTAATGATTCTGCTTTTTCACTAAGAAGCGTAATACCTAGTAGCTGTTCAATAATAACCCGCTGGTCATTAGCCCGCATACTTAAGAAAGGTTCGGTATATGTGTTTAAGGCAACAATATGCTTAAACATATCGTGACTCATTTCCAACAATTCGTCCAAGTCCTTTTGCGTTTCCCGCATCTCTCCTTGCGCTTCGTCGGTTTCTTCAGCTTCTTGAGCTAAATCGTTTACATAGAATTGCAAAATATTAGGTTTACGACCTCGTTCAATACGATAATCGGCACCATCTTTTTCAAAGGTCAATGTGACTAACATATTTTTAGCATTGATTTTGTTAATCAAATTATCTTTTTTAATGTTAGTTAACGCATTACCAAAAAGTGCAAAACTTAGTGCATTGGCAATTGTAGTTTTTCCAGTACCATTACGGCTACCGCTATCGTCACCGCCTTGATCTAAGTTTTCACCTAGCACAAGTGTTAGATTTTCTTGGGCAAAATTCACGGCTTGGGTTTGATTACCCACGCTCATAAAGTTTTTAACTGTTAGTTCTTTTAATTTTATCATAGGCTACTATAGATACTCAACAAAATATTCTTGTCGAAAGTTTCACTTTCAATGCTGATGATTTGACTGCTAACGATTTGATCTACTGATTCAAATGCTTGTATATCGATATTAGTATTAATTTCGAGATCTTTCTTTTCTGCAATTAGTGTAAGTTCACGAATATTATAACGAGACATGAAGTCTTCTTTAATAAAACTCGCTTCTTCAAAACTAATATCAATATCTAATGTAACACGTAAATGTTGTTTAGGTTTAATAATTTTATCTTGATCGTCGATAAGCTGACTTAGTTTTACAGTTCTAAATGTAGGTTGATTAGGCCAACTAAAATATTCAGGTTCGCCTCCCCATTCCATAACCATCATACCGCGATCATCGTCCCATGCATCTGCATAATTATGCGGAAACGCATTGCCGATATAGATCATGTTCTTTTGCTGTTGACGTTTATGAAAGTGTCCACTAAATCCTAGTTCATAGTTTTTAAAACTATCCAACTTGATTTCACCGTGATCTGGCATCTGTACCATGGCATTCATAAAGAAGCTGGGCAGTTCGAAGTGACCAAAGATGTATTTGCCGCCTTTCTTTCCTACCGCTCGCCATTCTTCTCCGACGAGCCACGGGCATAGTGTAACATCACCAATAGTAGTGGGCTCATGAACAACAGTAATTCCAGGAATATACTTGCCGAACTCGACTGAGTGAATATCCCGTTTGTCTTTGTAATAAAGATCATGATTGCCAGGAAAGAAATAAAATTGATCGAACGCCTTACCGAGCTTTTCCAGGACTCTTAATGAGTAATCCATCGTAACTACATTTAATGTATTTCGATTATGATGAAAATCTCCAAGAAATAACCCTGTCTCACAACCTTCGGATTTTGCTTTAGCTATGAACCAATCAACAAAGTCTTCGCAATCTTGATTATGTACGTTACTGTTAGATTTTAAACCAAAATGTATGTCTGTAAAACATGCAATCTTTTTAAACAAATTACTCACTAGAAGTATCCTC
>CAIRQE010000098.1 GCA_903880655.1 uncultured bacterium | reverse complement strand
TTTATTTTTTTTGTTTTTTCTTTTCCGTTCCTTTCTCGTAAACAGAATACCCTTAATAGCCTTTGTGTATGTTAGGTCAATTCTATTTTTTAGCTTTGCTAATCGCCTTTGATTAAACGCCTATTCACCCTTAGTGAAGTTTATTTTTTTCTTATTTTCGCATTATGCAACAAAAAATAATTATCGGGAACAACATTGCCTCTAAGTTTGAACAGATACTAAGTCTTGTTAAAAAGGGGAGGACGATACAGGAGTCTGTGGTTGAGCTTGGCTATAAAGAAAGTGCAAGAACGTATTTATATAAAGCACTATCCAAAGAACAAAAAAAGATGCTCAAAGAAGCTAAGACTTTATGCTGTGGTTGTCGAGGTTGTAGCGGCGGTGGAGATATGTCGTATTTAGGGCATGGGCGAGGAAGGGGAAGGCAATCAAGACCTTTAACTGATTTATTCAATACTCGTTACTCTATTGAGGATATTGAAGATGAGGATATATGAGATGCTTTTTTAAGGATAAGGCTTTAGGTTTAAAAATGGAGGCGGATATACTTCGCTCCATTCAATATAAATACCCCTTAGCGCATCAGATTTTGGGAGACCATAAAGAATATGACCTCTATGTGCCAGAGGTGAATGTAAAAGTGGAGGTCAAATCAGACCAGCAGGCGATAGATACAGGCAATTTTATTGTTGAAATTGAAATGTACGGTAAGAAATCGGGGTTAATGACTACGACTGCCGATTTTTGGGCTTTTTCAGACGGCACAAACGTCTTTTGGGTACGAACCATCGACCTAAAAGACTTAATCGTTTGGAGAGGCGTTAGGGCAATAAATAACATAGGGGATGGGAAGGGAAGAGTTTACATAATTCCAGTCTCCGAGATAGAGAAAATAGCTAGTTCAGCCCAAAAACTTATTACCACATAAATAAAAAAGCTCACCACTGTATATTGTAGCGAGCTTATAAAAACCCTATTGCTGTTCTAATAGAAAGAAACTAAGGTTTATCCTGTTGCGGGGGTGTGACTCGAACACACGACCTTCGGATTATGAGTCCGATGAGCTCCCAACTGCTCCACCCCGCAATTGCAAATGTAATATTTATTTGGTAACTATATACTTATTACACCCAATCAGGTTTTATTGCTAAAAATACTTATCTGCCTGATATTGGGTGAAATAAAAAAGCCACCCCGAAGGATGGCTGATGAAGTGCTATGTGGTGGAATATTAGTTTTTGATATTTATGCCATTTACTTCAATAAGATTAGTTTGGTAGACCAAATCTTTTATTTTGTCTTGCCCTTTTTTCTTTGATGGGGTAACTCCATCTTTATTTAGCTTATAACCGCGATAGATGCAGCATGGAATCAAAGACAGATACACCCCTATTGATTCAACCTTTATGATTGTTGAGTGGTCTTTTATGACATCGCCCACTTGGACAATATTATGCTTTAAGGCATACTCTCTACGAATTTTGTTTTTGTCTACTTCGGACTGTTCCTCAATAGCCCGTATTTTTAGTTTTAGTTCTTCGATGGACTGTTCCTCAATAGCCCGTATTTTTAGTTTTAGTTCTTCGATTGTCATTGATTATTATTGATAGATTAAAAAATATACTGCGAGGAAGGTTTCTTGGGTTATCTTCTGCCAGTGTTTTAGCAATCATCCCTTGATAGCATCCTATTTTCTTTTCAAGGGCGTTGATGCTGATGATACCGTCCTTGCTTGTTTGGCGGGTTTTTAGGTAGGTGGTTATGGGGTGGGTCATGCTGAAATCATTTGTTTGTTATCTTGGAATACATAGCCTCCGCCATCTACATAGTATGGCAAAATATAATTGCCATCACCGTATTCGTAATCTGCTATGTTTTTAACCTTAGATAGGGTCAACTCTTGTGCCGATGAAGACCACCCAGCATTTGAGCCAGTTATGACCTGTATTTCTCTGCCATCAGATTTTACAGAATAATAGGTGATGCCATTTTTTGTTTCTAGGTAGTCGTATGTGATTATTGGTTTCATCTTGTTTAGTTTTTTATTATTAAAAAATTGTGCGTTACAGTCGCGCCCCTGTATTTTTTCACGCTTTAATTCTATCATGCTTTGTTCCCTCCTTTTGTGCAAAATTCAATATTAGAAGCAGTAGTTAGCCACTCCATACCTTTAGGATTTCTTACAATAACCTTACCTTCTGTACGGTCATATGCCACAACAGTAAGTATAACACGCTCATCCCACTTATTACCGTGTATATCTTCATCGGTAATCAACCCTTTTGTTTTATAGCCAATATCACCGAAACGGGTAATAGATGCAAGGCGGCAATGAGAAGTAATATCATTGCTGGAAAAATTTCTAGGTATCTCTAATTTTAACATTGTGTATATTTATTAAATTATTAAAAAATTGCGCGTTACAGTCGCGCCCCTGTGGTGGTTAGACTTCTAAGCTGAAAAATCATAAGGAATTTCCATTATATAGTATTCGTACTGCGGAAAAATACGATTATACCTTTCTAGCATTTCATCTGCTTCTGACTTAGTTAAGTCCCTTGTATGGATATACCCATTTTCAAAAAGTGCGTAGGCTAATTTCTTTGCTTTCATGTCTTTAGTTTTTAATTGTTATTCGTTTCGTTTGAGAATACAAAGATACTTGTATATACTGTATATACAAATTTAGCCTTATTTTTTAACAAAAAGGGTGTTTTTTTTAACAAATATACATTTGATGCGCATTTCTATTGCGCATAGACTATATATATTTGCAGACATGAAATCCAACTACATCCAAAGACTTACCATAGAACTGCTCTCAAAGAACGAACTTGCCAAAGACGACATGATGCTTTGTGTAAGATATATCCATGATTTTGAGATGACAATGTTCGGCATTAAGAAAAAAGACTACTACAAATCCCTTTTCGGGGGCAAATTAAGCTCCATTAAGACACTTGATAGGTCTTGGAGAAGGGTACAGCAGGATAATCCCGAATTAAGGGGCTCAGAGTGGTTAGAAAGGCAAATTTTGGCAGGTCTGGCTATTGCTCAGGATAATTCAAGTAAAAATCTGCTTTTTTAACCACCTCCGCAATTATGCCTAGCAAGCATCCTGTATTTCATGATTTCTTATTTAACTTCAATTACCAACCCCTTCTCCCACATCTCCGGGGTAGCCCACCATGCTATGCCTATGGTGGTGAGGTAGTGGATATCAGAAAACGCGAATCCAAAAGCAGTATGAAAGTTTAAAGCCTCCATATCTTCATAACCCATTGCTTTCGCCTCATCCTCCGTCAGCGATTCCAGCTTGCGGAGGTGGGGGATGATTTTATGGTTTTCTGAATATCCAGTTATGCCTAATATTACAACCTCTTGGCTCAATCCATCAGGATTTATATAAGTTGCCTTTCTGCCAATGCAGTAAATGAGGTATTCTTTTATGTCTGTCATGGTTGTGGGATAAGGTTTAATGTTTCACTTGATTGTTTCAGTAAAACGGTTTTTAGGAAATCGTTGTAGTGGCATTTCAACTTTGAGATAGTATCAAGGTCAAATGGGTGTGTACCGTTCCACAGCTTATCGTAGTTGGATGCTGTTATCTCCCATTTGTTGCATACTTCTGATTTGCTCATTTTGGTATGGTTTACCATTTCTCTGAATTGTGATGAGAAACTTAATTTGCCACTCAGGTATATTCTCTGATAAGTTGATAAACCTGCGAGAATCATGTTTACTTCTTTTGTTTCAACTTTCTTCATAATTTTTCACAGGAATCCGCCTGCACGTTTTTAGTTAGTTATTAATGCCTAAATATTTTCTATCAAATCCCCATATTGTAATTACTAGATTATAAAGCATAATGGATATTTTACCTCGACCAACACACTTGATTCTTCTAAATCCCTCAACATCTAATTCGGTATCAACAAATATAGGGATAAGACCATACCAACCTTTCTTCATCCTTCCTTATTTAAACCGTTAGATTTCCGTATTGGCTCTGTTACCCATACACCGCAATTCTTGTATGCAGGAAGTGCCTCTACTAGCTCTTTTGCCTCCTTGCTTGAATCGGCTTCTACGAGTCTGTATGTAAATTCCTCCAATGATGGGTCAAATTCAGTAGATGGGTATTTTATTGTTGCTAGATATAATGTCATTGCTGTTTATTTAAACTGTTAAACCATTTGATACATAGCCACATTTTTGGCAATACCACATCCCCTGCACTGCAATCATTGTACCTCCGCAACTATGAATAGCAAGCATTCTATATTTCATTGCCTATATTTAATTCGTTAAACCAATTGATAGCTTCATAGAGTGCGGTGAATGCTTCGAGGGGTGTACCGTATGATATAGCACTTATTATGCTCTCGCACTTGTCATAATGCCCCCTAATGCGAACTTTTGTAGGCT
>CAIRQE010000097.1 GCA_903880655.1 uncultured bacterium | reverse complement strand
TGGAGCCTGCCGAACAGATGACACAAAGTGAGCATTACCGAAGCCACCCTTACCGCCCTTTGCTACAATAAAAGTCTGTTGGTCTTGGGATAAATCAACTACAACTTTTCCGGTTTCATCAAAAACTACAGTTCCAACTGGCACCTGAACCGTTAGGTCTTTAGCGTTTCTTCCATGCTTGCGAGCTCCATCCCCAGGATTACCGTGATCGGCAGCAATTAGCTTCTTGAAACGAAAGGCTGCGAGCGTATTCTGGTTACGACTTGCCTGCAGCACAACGTCACCACCATCTCCACCATCTCCACCATCAGGACCACCCTTATCAACATAGATTTCATGACGAAAACTAACTTTACCGTTCCCGCCATCACCCGCAGCAACCTCAATTTGAACTTTATCTACAAACATAATTACCCCTTATTATAGGGTTAGGGAGTGTAATCGGCAACTAATCTGTTAACGGCCAAGTTTTCGAGCTAAATTCATTGCTCTATATTTTGTCGGCTTTATTGCTTTTTCCCATGTCCCAGCAAACGGTATATCAACGCCCCCGAATGATCGCTTAAACGTACTAAAGCCTGCCCATTTGTGATTTAAATCTTCCGCAGGAGCGATGCCAAAAAAATCAAAACAGGTTAATCCTTTGTCGATCGCATCCTTAATTAGATAGACAACAAGCGGTGCGTTTGCTCCGAATTTACGTGCTATATCAAATGCCCCGGTATACCTGTAGTATCTCGTAAGCGCTTCTTTATCATCTAGAAATAGTACCCCTACCAGCGATTGGCCCTCGTGTTTAGCATAAGCTATGCCAGCAACCTTACTGGGGCCCAGCTCACTCAGCATTTTCTTGTAATATTCTCCCTTACGAAATTGAGCATTGGTTCGATCTGAGGTAGCCCCCATCATTTTAATAAAGTCCTTCAGATCTTCAGGGCTATGAGAAATAGAAAAAGTAATGTTATCTCTTTCGACTCTGTTCCATCTATACCTGCTAGAACGATGCATATCATTTTTTACTGCATCGAATCCTTTCTCTAGATCAAGCATCCATGTCAGAGAGGGTTGAAATGATTTAGGTAATTTATGAAATCCTTTGGGCTGTGAAGGGATTTCCATAAAAGTACTGACTGGTTCAATGCGAATATAGTCTAAATCTTGTGATTTAGCTAGCTGCTCTAAATCCTTAATCGCGGCTAGAAGGGCACTAGTGGAGTCATACGATGGACCATATGGACAATATAGTCTGCTGAAAAATCTACCTATCTTACCATCACCGTTTTCAATAATCGCCACATAACGCCAACCTTCACCATTACGCTCGATGACGTCTTTACCTAAACTTCGCTGAAATTGCGCCCATTCATGACTTTGTAGAAAATGTCGTTTCGTAAGAGTAATCATGCTTATGCTTAGTGTATCAGAAGGTTATTAATTAATGATAAATATAACTAGAGTATGAGGAGGTGGAGGTTATTCTATAGTCGACAACATCCCAGTTTCCACCAGGACTAGTCATGTCTCTTTTGAGATATCCCTTAGCATTCATTTCTGAAATAAACATAGTCCCATTTGGATATACAGCCTCAACAATTCCAACATGCCCGGCATACCCTGCAGTAGTTTGGAAAATTGAGCCAGGAACTGGGACCGAACTTACTGTCCACCCACTCAGGCGGGCATAGTAAGCCCAGGTATTTGCATTACCCCAGTTTCGAGGAATACTAATTTGGGAGGCGACATACCAAGTACAATAACCGTAAGTATAGCCATTGTCTCCATAAGCGGGCAAGAAGCCGTAAG
>CAIRQE010000096.1 GCA_903880655.1 uncultured bacterium | reverse complement strand
CTTTCATCATCGTTATCATAGTGGCGGTATATATCGGGAATAGACATAGCAATAAAACTACAGCGACCAATAATACAAGCTCATCAAACTCCAACACCTCTGGCAGCAGCTCGGGTAAATATTATGCCACATCTGACCCGGCAATGTTCTCAGCCGAACAGCTGTTTTCTGTCATCGACGGTTCCCGGATTGCAGCAGGAATTGTGTCCTTACAGGAGGACGCATCGCTTGATGGAGCAGCAAATTTGAGAACCTACCAAATTCAACAGAATGGCACTACTGCCGGTTCAGACAGTAATAGTATATTTCAGCGAGTTTCAAATGCGGTACCGGCAACCACTTATGCTGATGAGATCTACCAGCCTGTTTGCGACAATGCGACAACTAACTCTACCTTTGCTAGCCTAGTGGGAAATGATGCCGTATACAAGACACTTAACGACCCCAAATATACAGTGGCAGGAGTAGGTCTACAGAAAAGTGACCCGGGGAAGTGTAACGGCTACGCTGTCATTGAACTTGCCGATATAAATTAGTAAGTTAGCTATCTGCTGGTCTGTCTTATTTTGCGGGTGTAATGCCAGAGTTATCAGGTAGTGCACAGTAAGCATTGGCTGCGATAATAGAGGCAAAACTAGAAGATAGATCGTTTGATGATGTAGGTGTTCCAGACAATGGGGCTGTTAGTACGGTGCCATCATAAAAACCTTCAGAAAAACTCACTCGATAGTAGTATTCATAACTATTACTGTCTGAGGTAATCTTTTGAGCATCACTCGCCGATTGGTTTTTTTGTGTACTGTAGTCGTAATTTACTGTAATTAGTGAGAAATACTTGTCTGTGCCATAATCTAAAACAAGTTGGCAGGTACTATTAGTATTTTGCGTTTTATCACTGAAAACAGAAACTTTTATCCCAGGTGGAAGTGCTAACGGATTGTCTGGACCATAAGCCACAAGTCCGCTAACTAAACTACACGCATCAGGATGTTGAATTTGCTTGATAACAGCATTACGAGCAGTATTACGACTTGAATTCTTAAGGAAGGACGGTAGGAATATACCAATTAGAATTAGCGCAGCGACTACATATCCAATAGTTGCTTTTAGGTTTGCGGACTTAGCCATTCCCTTACCGACACTTAATAGTTTATTGAGTTCTTTATCGGAAAGTTTTTCAAATAGCTCTGAACTCATTACCTGTTTATTAGCTTTGATATAAGCACGACGAATGTATTGCTTTTCTTTCTCAGTATAATTAATGGTGCTCATGATAAATATTGCTCCTAGTTTATTGCATTATACCCTTCTTAGCCCAAGTCCTAAAGGAAATGCTTGAATATTGCAAGAAACACCCTCAAGTAAAATATTTGCTTGTTCATGAAGTCGATAGGTTTATGAGAAGTGTTGATGAGCTATTTTATTTTGAAGTCAGATTCAGAGAAGAAGTTGGCGTAAAGATATTCTATGCATCACAACCCGAACTTAACACGAATGACTACAAAGCGAAGTTATTTAAGGCACTCGAAGCGTTTAAGGGAGAAGCAAGCAATGATGAACGGCAACGAAAGTCTATTGCAGGCCAGAACGGAGCGCTAAAAGAAGGAAGATACACCTTTCACCCAAAAGCCGGATATAAACGCGGTTACGAAACAGGTATTCCTGAATTACATGATTTACGCGGACCTATCCTTCGGGACGTCCTAATAAGAATTGTTACAAAACAAGTAACCCCAACACAAGGGCTTATAGAACTTAACAATAGTGACTACACCAAAACGCGTGCGCCACTTAAGTTGGATAAATTCCGACATATTGCGACTGACCCTTTCAATGAGGGGATTGTTGAAATAGATAAACAAGTCCAGGTGCGGAACGAGAATGGCTTACATGAACCTTTGATAACAAAAGAACAGTACAACGAACTTGTTAAAATATTTGACGGCAAGAAGAAAAACCAAACAGGGCCGCGAAAAGACGGTAACCCTAAATATCCACTTAACAGAATAACGATGCACGATACTTGTTTAGAGGGTAAGAATAAAGGCAAACTTGTCGGGTTTGATACTGACAACGGCAAAAATAAAGAACGTATTTATGAGAAGTATCGGTGTCGCACAAAAGGATGTAGTGAATACTGGGCAAGAGATGAGCTACACGCGAAAGTCATGCGGCATTTTAAAGATAACCCGCTCACAGAGGAAGGATGGAGCG
>CAIRQE010000095.1 GCA_903880655.1 uncultured bacterium | reverse complement strand
TCAGTCTCTGTTGCGTTATGCTTTTTAGCATGTTCTTTCCCCTATCTAGTTATGCGCAGGCGACAACGACCGCTCCACAGGCTATGATGCCAGCAAACGTCGGGCAATGTGACACTAACCCCTATTCAGTTTCCGAACCGGTCGATAATTTTGCTGGGGGTACATCGATATATATTCGGTTGAATGCGGCGAGTGAAGTTACGACGCCCGTTAATGTTTACCTGCAGAACCTGAGCGATATGAGCTGTAAGCTTTTAGGTTCAACAACTGCTGTTATTAATAACTGGGCAAAAATAACGAGCGATGCGAAAGATCAAAAATTGAATGGTGTCATTATAATAACGTATTCAACTCAAGAAAATGTAGAGGTTTATCAGGCGACTTTCCAGCTTTTATTTCTTGCAAATAACACGATCTGCACTTCCGTATCCACTGCCTGTAACGCAAGTTTTAATGGGTATTCGGGAGTACTCACGGTACCAACGAGCTCCAAGGCTACTGACGATATTCAGATGTATCAACTGTCAGATATAAAAAACGCTGAATTTTCCAAAGTAGACTATTATGACGGCCCATCTTTTTTGTATTCCACAAAAAAGCTAGGGGCAGTCAATCGTAATTATTTAACCGGTGGTAAAAATCAGGTGACCACGCAAGTTTCCTTTAAAAATGGACAAATCCTAACAATATCCGAAAAGGTTGACGGTGGGTTTGATTTTAGTGGTGGGCTGGCAATCAGAAGCTATATCTATCGCTCTAAAAATAAGACAGTAGCGATTGGAATAGTCATCGGTGTCGTACTGCTTTTCTTACTACTACTGGCGTTTATACATTTCCTGGTTCGAAGACATTTTTATAAAATTGATCATGGGCTAGATAAAGAAGCACAAATAGAAAAACCGCATTATAGCGAGGTAGATGAATCGCTGCATATTACGTCAGGAAAGTTTTAAAAAATCGTAATTTTGTTGAATGGGTATATGCGAAGGATGACTTGGCCGGCAATTGTTTTAGTATAGACGGCACCTATGTTTGAGCGGGAGTCGATTGATGCACCTGGATTACGATTATCTCCCATGGCAAATATTTGACCGTTCGCAACAGTTTCGTCGTAGGTTCCAAGCGGATGAAGCAAATTTTTCGCAAACGAAGCACTGTCTGGGTTGAAACCTCCAGGAGTCAGAGAATTGTATATCGTGATAGTATTATTTGAAATGACGATGTGATCCTTTGGCAAGCCTATAACTCGCTTAATTAAGACTTCCCCTGAAACTGAAGTTTGGTTGAGTATGACAATATTGGTTCTCTGTGGAACATACTCAGTCCGGGTTATCGAAGCCCATGTTTGAGGAAAGCGCCAAACAAGCACAATATCTCCCGTATGAAAGGTAGGTTGCATTGAAACGCCATCGACCATGAAGGGGGAAGCTATGTACGTAACTAAAATCCAAAGTGTCACTAGTATGCCAGGAATAATATAGAAGAGCTTTTTTCTCTCGTTCTTTTCAACTTGATCTTTAGTAAACACATTTTGTTTTAATCTATCGTCTTGGACGGTTGGTTGCATGATTTTATGGTAGCATTTTTTTATTTTTAATCGTTTAATTTATTTTTTGAACGTTCTCGAAATACTTGTTATCGAAAACAAGTAAAGTTAAAAAATTAACAGAGAAGAAAAGTAAGATTTACTGCCTCTTTATATATAGAAGGGAGGATAGAATGAGAATAAGAAAAGATTGAGCTTTATGGTCTATACTTAAAAATACAGTTATGAATAGTATTTTATCTCCTCATCTTGACGATGCCGTGTTTAACGCCTGGCATATTCTTAGTCAGAAAAATACACAGCTTATAACCGTTTTTGCTGGGCTCCCCAATGGGAACCACGCCACTTTGTGGGATAGAGTCGGAGGTTTCAAAAAAAGCAGAGATATGATGGAGGCGAGGCGACAAGAAAACGAGACTGCCCTAAGAGGACTTGGGGTAACTATTGTTAATCTAGATTTTCTAGATAATCAGTACATGAATGAAGCAAGAGACGAAGACGAGCTCTATAATCAACTTAAAGCGAGAGTAGCAAAATCAGATACTATTTATGCGCCTATTGCCGCCAGCAGACTCTATAGGCACCCCGACCATGTACTGCTTAGAGATATTGGATTACAGCTTAAAAAAGAAGGCTATAAGGTGAACTTCTATGCAGATATTCCGTATATGCAAATTCCTCAAAAACCTGGCAATGCATATGTTAGTCGCCTAGAGAAAAGAATCTTCTCGTTAACTGCTGAAAAACTAAAAGTTAGCGTAATTTCCCTTGATAAAAATGAAGTAATAAAAAAAGTGGCTGCCATGAAAGCCTATGAAACGCAGTTTACTATTACAAATATAACGTCATTTGGAGGGCTTAGTAAAAAAGCTAACATCCAGTCTGAGATAGAAATTAAGTAAAAGATAAAACTCTTTATAGCTCTTATGGCATAATTATATTGTGATAGAAAAAGTTCCCCTAAATCCCTCAGATCTTCAGAGTCCTCCCACTGAGGCGGTGAAAAGTTTCGAGCATCCTTTGCTTGGCAGGACGGTTGGTATAGCAGAGAAAGCTCGAAAAGGGGAAGACAGTGTACTTGTAAATAATGAAATTGGGACCTATGGGGTTTTTGATGGCGTAGGTGGTCATGGCGACGGAAAGAAAGCTAGTCAAATGACTGCTGGAGTTTTTGCTCAATGCTTCACCGAAAAACCAACCAATGTAGAATCCTGTAAAGAAATGCTTAAAACGGCTTTTTTTGAAGCCAATAGGGCTGTAACCGCTCCAGATCAAACAATGACAACCGGGACAGTGTTGCAGTTTGTAACGACAACCGAAGGCGAGACTCATGCAGTGTGGGGGTCGGTCGGAGATTCTCGTTTATATATTCATAGAGATGATGAAGTAACAGTTTTAACGCTTGATGAAGGCGAAGGTAACTTTATACATAATGCAATCGGTAATGGAGATAACTTTTATCTTAAGCAACTTTCATCTATTAAAGTAAAGCCTGGCGATAAGTTCATGGTTTGCTCAGATGGCATAACGGGTGACACCGATGAACAAGCATTATCTGAAAGCGAACTTGAGTCAGCCTTCAATAAAGCCTCGCCACAGGAATCTGCCGATGAATTTTTGCGAATTAGTAAAAAAAATGATGATAAGTCTGCCGTTGTGGTGAGTATTAGTGAATTAAAAACTATAGAAAAGCCGACCGAGGAAGACTATGATTTACAACCTAATGAAGTAAAAAATATAAATATTGAAATACCATTAGAAGACAGAGGGCCATATAAAATTGCTGCTGAAATTAATGCCGGGGGAGGCGAAGACGCTCGACTGCTTGTTTTAGACATTCGAAATGCTCCGCTTGTCGGAAGATACAAACTTCCATTTGGAGACGTGGGGCCAGGGTATGACGCGGATTTCCTTGTTGTTGATACGACGTTCTTTAGATCTGATCGAGAAGGTGACGTAAAGGAAGAGACAGGTTTTAAGGGAATTCGGCCTGATGCAAAAGAAGTATCTTTTGGGAGAAATCATCAAGCGGGTAGGTTTGCATTTCCAAGAACGGTATCAGGTGATCATTTTTCTATTACCTTCGATGGCGTGGATTTAAAAATCATGAATAAGGATCCATTGAACGGTACTCGCATTACGATGAATAGGTAATTTTATTTTAAAGTTATTTTTCGTATACTATTTTTATAAAGTGAGGTAATCTTAAATGCGAAAAAATAAAACAAGAGAAATATTAGGCAGACTTCCTGAAATTAATTATGATTTGAGCGCTGTCTTTGGAGTTACACCTGAATTCGTAGATAGCTTCACGGTTAACGTTTATGATATGTTTGAAGACCTAGAATCACATAATCTACCACTTGCTCATATTGGATTA
>CAIRQE010000094.1 GCA_903880655.1 uncultured bacterium | reverse complement strand
TCCAAGCCGATAACATTGTCTCCAAGTCGCAAACGAATACCTCTGACGCCTCTCGAAACACGGCCCATTGGTCGAACATCCTTTTCGTGGAATCGAATAGCCTGCCCCATGGAAGTAGATATTACGACCTCGTTGTCACCGTTACTGAAGCGAATCCACTTCAACTCATCACCAGCATCAAGATTGATCGCGATGAGACCAGAGCCACGAACTTTCGTGTATTGCTCGTAGGCAGTTTTCTTAACCACGCCTCGGATAGTACACATGAGCAAGAAGCCGTTCTCTTCACTTCTGCTAACCCGAATAACGGAACTAACTTTTTCTTCTGGCTGTAATTGCAGTAAGTTAACGATTGCAATTCCCTTTGCATTGAGGCCAGTTGTTGGCACCTCATAGGCTTTTAACCTAAACACGCGGCCTTTATTTGTAAAGAATAGGAGATAGTCGTGTGTGCTCGCCATAACAACGTGTTCAATAATGTCCTCTTCTCGGGTTGCCATTCCTCGGCGACCCTTGCCACCTCTGCCCTGTTTCTTATATTCTGCTTCTGGGCTTCTCTTGATGTAGTTTGCTGAAGTTAAAGTAACAACGATTTGTTCATCAGGAATTAACTCCTCATCGCTAAATTTCCCAAGCTCTTGAGGTATAACTTTTGTTCTTCTCTCGTCGCCGTACTTATCTCTTAATTCAGTTAACTCTTCTTTAATAATAGATAGAATTCTCTTCTCGTCTCCGAGGATTGCAGTTAATTCAGCGATTAACTTACGCAGTTCTGCCAGCTCATCTTCAATCTTTTTTCGCTCAAGACCAGCAAGTTGTCGGAGCTGCATCGCAAGGATGGCTTTTGCTTGAATTTCTGAAAGCTTAAACTTGGCGATTAAGTTATTCTGAGCTTCTTCAGTAGTGTCACTACCCCTAATAACCTTAATAACTTCGTCAATATGATCAAGCGCAATGCTTAAGCCTTCAAGAACGTGAGCTCGAGCTTCAGCTTTCTTGAGGTCATACTCTGTTCGACGTCGAACGACGACTTGTCGATGCTTAATATATTCATGAAGAATATCACTTAGGCCCAGGATACGCGGCTGAATACCATCTATAAGTGCCAGCATATTGTAGTGGAATGAAGACTGAAGTGGTGTCATCTTATATAGCTGATTGAGGACTTTTTTAGGGTATGCATCCTTCTTAAGATCTACGACAACTTTTACTGCACCTCGAGCACTTTCATCTCTAAGATCAGAGATGCCCACGATTTTCTTATCTTTAACTAATTCTGCTATTTTCTCGAGTAAGCTTGCCTTATTAAGGCCATACGGTACTTCACTAATGATAATTCGGTGCGAACCCTTCTTTTCTTTTTCTTCGATGTTGGCCACACCACGTACGACAATACCGCCCCTACCTGTTGCATATGCGTTTCTAAGACTATCTTGACCGAAGATTATACCTCCGGTAGGAAAATCTGGACCCTTTACATGCACAAGTAATTCATCGAGTGTTGCTTCGGGCTTATCTATAAGAAGGATTATTGCATTAGCGATCTCAGTTAAGTTGTGAGGAGGAATTGAGGTAGCCATACCAACCGCAATACCAATTTGACCATTCAAAAGAAGGTTCGGTAGTTTAGCGGGTAAAACTGAAGGCTCTACCTCTGATCCATCATAGTTTTCTCTAAAATCAACTGTGTCTTTGTCGAGATCAGTCAATAGCTCTCCACCAGTACGAGCCATGCGCGCTTCTGTATAACGCTGAGCAGCTGGGGGATCTCCGTCCATGGAACCGAAGTTACCTTGACCATCAACAAGCACATAACGCATAGACCAGTCCTGCGCCATTCGAACCATTGAATCATAGATAGCTGAATCACCATGCGGGTGGTATTTACCCATGACATCACCGGTAATACGTGCACTTTTTACAAATTTAGATCCAGCTCTCCAGCCATTTTTCTCCATAGAGTAAAGAATTCTTCGGTGTACAGGCTTTAGTCCATCACGAACATCTGGAAGTGCTCGAGAAACAATAACGCTCATTGAATAGCGAAGATAGCTATCTTCCATGACATCTTCAATAGTACTGAGTTCAACCTCTTTAGAGTGAGTCTGCACTGCTGGTATAATTTCTAATTCTGGTACTTCGTTTGTATTTTCTTCCATCTTAAACGTCCAAATCCTTTACAAATTTTGCTCTTGATTGAATAAAGCTCTTTCTGAGTGACACTTCTTCTCCCATCAGCTTATTAAAGATTGCATCAGATTTTTCGGCGTCATCAACCCTTACCTGAATAAGCACTCTATTATCTGGGTTCATAGTTGTCTCCCATAATTGATCGGCATCCATTTCACCAAGACCTTTATACCGCTGTAATTCTGAAATTCCAGCTTGTTTTTTTCTATCATCAGAAATATCTATTTTAGTGCCATTCGCTTTTCGGTCAGCTATAAGACCATCCATGATCGAATCCCTTTGATCATCAGAGTAAGCGTAGTATTTTTTACCACCACTACTCTTCAAAAGATAGAGTGGCGGCTTAGCTAAGTAAAGAAAACCTCCGTCAATAACAGGACGCATATAGCGGAAAAAGAACGTCAATAGAAGCGTATTAATGTGGGATCCGTCAACGTCCGCGTCAGTCATAAGGATAATACGGTGATATCTAAGTCGTTCTATGGAGAATTGTTCATCGATACCAACACCTAAAGCTTTAATTAGGCTGACGATTTCATTATTAGCAAGCATCTTATCGAGGCGTGCTCGTTCAACGTTGAGTACTTTACCTCTAAGTGGCAATATCGCTTGCGTCTTGCTGTCGCGACCACTCTTTGCCGACCCACCAGCTGAGTCACCTTCTACGAGGTAGATTTCAGATTTTGCAGGGTCTTTACTTGAGCAGTCAGCTAGTTTACCGGGCATTGAAGCACCGTCGAGAACACCCTTACGGATGATATTGTCTCTAGCGGCGCGAGCAGCTTTTCGAGCTCGGGAAGCAAGTAATGCTTTTCCGATAATTCCCTTAGCAACGGCAGGATTTTCCTCAAGGTAATAGGAGAAGTATTCAGCCATAACCTTATCGACATAGCCACGAATTTCAGGGTTACCTAGCTTATTCTTGGTTTGACCTTCAAATTGAGGATCAGGAATTTTAACCAAGATTACTGCAGTAAGTCCTTCACGGCAGTCTTCGCCTGTTAAATTCTCTTCCTTCTCTTTAAGGAGTCCATTTTTTCGAGCATAGTCATTAATAACTCTAGTAAGCGCTGTTCTAAATCCAACAAGGTGAGTTCCTCCATCGGGGTTGAACACGTTATTCGCAAAAGGCTTAACAGTCTCATTAAAACTATCGTTATATTGAAGAGAAACTTCAACCATTACATCTTCGATTTGCTTCTCAACGTAGAAAACTTTATCTCCGACTACATCTTTTCCAATATTTAGATGACGAACATAACTTTGTATACCACCTTCAAAATAAAAACTATAATTTTCATTAGTTCTTTCATCAAATACAGTAGTTTTTACACCTTTTGTGAGATATGCTTGGTGTCTCAAGTAGTCGACAACCCAAGGGTATTCAAAAGTAGTTACCTGGAAGATTTCGCTATCAGGCCAAAAGGTGATGGTAGTTCCGTGATGTGTTGCCTTGCCTACTTTTTCAAGCTCTGTTGTAGGTACACCTCTTTCAAAGGTTTGACGGTAGTGAACACCGTTCAGGAATACTTCCGCTACAAGCTTAGAGGAAAGTGCGTTAACTACGCTAATACCTACGCCATGAAGACCACTTGATACTTTATAGCCACCACCACCAAATTTTCCACCGGCGTGAAGAATCGTAAGAACGGTTTCGAGTGTGCTTTTACCGGTCTTCGGGTGGGTATCAACAGGAATACCTCGTCCATTATCTGAAACACGAATGCCGCCATCACTAAGCATGCGAACAGTAACGGTATCCGCCTCACCTGCAATAGCTTCATCGATAGAGTTATCGGCAATTTCTTTAATTAGATGATGCAAGCCCTCTCTTCCGGTACTACCGATGTACATACCCGGACGTTTTCGAACAGGCTCTAATCCCTCTAGAACTTGAATTTGATCAGCATCATAGCTGGCTGCACCCGTTTTTTGTTTAACCATACCCTCTACTTCACCTATGTTATTACTAAATCATATTATAGGAGGAAATAAGTAATTTCACAACTGCATGCTCACTTTTTACAACCATATGTTTTTGAATAATAATCACCCCTGTTTTAGAACGTTTCTAGCCAGCCTGAACGGGCGGAAGCCTATTCCATGCCGCATGATTGTAAGGACTTTCTAGCTGCTTTTTTCCTTTCCACTTAGAACTTAGCAGCTTTGTTGCAATCTGCGGCCCTGCGGCTCCATAGAGGCTCTCAAGCTCATAAATCGCATCGAGTAGGCTGCTCTTTTTAAGAGCCTCAGTATGGTCGTGTTCAATACTGAGTTGCTGATCTATTTTCAAGTTATCACAATACACCATTGCTCTCGTGTAGCTCTCTCCTACCACATAGAGTTTTTTTGCAGCCCTCTCGGCTACTTGAGAAAAAATGAATACATCATTCGTCCAATCAAATGTTTCTTCGTAATATTTACCTACCCCTCTTATTGAATGAGGTATTTTTTTGTATATCGCTAGTTTGAGGTGACTAGTGTACAGCTGTTTATCTCGTAATTTTGCGGCTATTTGAGAACTAAAGTCTACTAAAGAGGACCTGATACCCTCGCTGTCATTTACGTTATAACTGAATGATCGGCTGCGCCGTATCGATTGCCGAAGCTTCGTCTCCGGGGGCGCCACGTTCCACCCCTTTAATTGAAATATTAATTCCTTCATAGGCTTGTCGATGATGCTCATTATTGGACTACTCAATTCTATTTGCGTCAGATCCCAGGCGGTCACAACCCCCAGCATCTTGAATTTTGGAGCCAGCTTTCTCCCTATCCCCCATACATCGGCTATATCAGTGGACCTCAGGAATAGCTCCGAGTGATGATCATCTCTTTTCAAGATCCCGACACCAGTTGGATTTTTTTTAGCCATGCGTGTCGCCACCTTGGCGAGCGCCCTTGATGGGGCTATACCTATGCTGACCGGAATTCCCGTCCAATCAAGTATTAATTTTCTTAATGTTGTACCCCATAAAATGGGGTCACTAATCTGCTCATCTTTAAACTCGATGAATGATTCGTCGATTGAATATATATCTATCGATTGAGCTGGCAATGTTTGAAAAATACCCTGTAAACGCTTGGCGAAATGTCTGTATAGAAGAAAGTTGGCTGAAAAAACACCCGCCCCAATCTTCTCGAGTAGCTCGCTACACATAAAATAGGGCTGGCCCATAGTTACCCCAGCGGCTTTCGCCTCGTTAGAACGTGCAATAACGCAGCCATCATTGTTAGACAACACTACAACTGGTCTTTTTGCATACTGGGGTTGCATAACGCGCTCACATGAGGCGAAAAAATTATCACAATCAATCAAAACAACCATAGGCCCATTCTATATAGTTTTACGCAAAGAGCGCAAAACAAAGGTGACGACTCCCCATATCCGAAGTTCATCATCTGACGTAATCTTTATTTCTCCATGCGTTTTACTCTCTGAAAAAAGATGTGGCACCTTGTTAATTAATCCGAAGCGCTTCAGCGTATAGGCTTCATTAAGGACCGCCACTACTACGTCATTATTGCGAGGTTCAATTGATCTGTCGACAACAACGATATCACCTTCGTAAATCCCGGCATCATGCATCGAGCTACCGGTAACTCTCATAAAAAAAGTAGCCGCTGGATTTCGAATTAATAATTGATTTGTATCGAGAGGAGTTGTATCAAGTTCCTCACCGGGAGAAGGAAAGCCTGCCTGAACAAAATTTAAAAGAAGTGTCGGGCTCGTTTTTGCCATAATTAAATAGTGTCTTTAGGGGATTGATCGGCTGGATTGTTCAGATGAACGGTCTCATCTTGCTCGAAAAGTCCGTCTTCCTTAACGGGCGCTTGGGGAGGTTGTGCTGCTAGATTCTCTTCCCTGGGTGCTGCTGCAGGAGCTACGGGAGCTGGCACTGTTGATGATGGAGATACAGGTGGCTGAGTTGTCGCTTTTCTCTTTGCAAGCCATTCATCCAAAAACGAAGATGTTGATGTTTGCTTCTTGAGACCAGGCGCTTGAGTTACTCCGGTTTGCCCAAATGAAGGAGGAGCCTGTCCTGGAATCGTTTGTGCCGCAGGAGTAGATGCGAGACGCTTAAAGATATCTGCCTCCACTTGCGCCTTTGGCTTTCCATACTTAGCTGCGGAAAGTTGCTTGAGGGCCACAGCAAGCTGCTTATTGATGTTACTAAGTCTTGGGAGTAATTCCATACTGAAAGGTTGTGTCGGGGTTCCATTAATGAGCATTCGAATAGCGACATGGAAGTTGGGTATCTGTCGTAAGTCTGTCTCGTCGAATACTGGGTTCATATATTTTGCCATTACTTCAGCTGATGCATTACCGACGCGGAATGCAATTGCTGTTCCAACATTTCCGAGCACTGCATCCCTAATTTCATCCGATAGCTGACCAATGTATTGATTAGCGACAATAAGATTGAGCCGATATTTTCGAGCCTCGCTCAAAATTGAGGCGAATGAATCAGTTGAGAAGTTTTGAAACTCATCAACATAGAGACAGAAGTCTTCTCTTTCTTCTTCTGGTGTATCAGCTCGACTCATGGCCGCAGCCTGAAACTTCATAACAAAGATCATTCCAAGTAATTTGGCATTAAGCTCCCCTGTTAGACCCTTGCTTAAATTCACGAGCAATATCTTCTTTTGATCCATGATTTCCCTAAGATCAAAAGAGCTCTTAGTTTGGCCGATGATGTTCCTCATCATCGTATTCGAGAGAAAAGCGCCAAATTTACTTGCAACCCAACTAGTTACCTCACCTGCATCGTTAGACCGCTGAGAAGCTGGCCACTCTTTTGTCCAATAATCTAGAAGATTCTGATCTTTAACGTATTTCAATTTGGATTTCATAAAATCACTGTCAACGAGCACTTTCGGTATATCTATGAAACTACCCCCTTGAGGGTCTGACATCAAAAGTAGTGCGGCGTTTCTGAAGATTTGTTCAAAACGTGCACCAATCATACCTTGTCTATTTGGATCGTAAAGAGAGTAAAGGATATTTATTGTCTCTTGGATAAGAAAGTCTTTTTCCTCTTCACGCTTAAAATCGAAAAGATTTAAGCCGAATGGGAAATCCATATCGCTTGGATTGAAATAAATAACGTCTTCGGTTCTCTCTTTGGGAACCATTCCGAGTAGCTCCTCTACGACGTCTCCGTGCGGATCAAC
>CAIRQE010000093.1 GCA_903880655.1 uncultured bacterium | reverse complement strand
AGCGAAACTCAAGTTTCCGAAATCATGACACCGATTAAAAATGTTTTTTCGCTAAGGGAAAACAGTGTAATTGATGAAGGTATGATTGATAAAATAAAAGAAGAAAGTTTTAGTAGAATCCCGATACTTGGAACTAATATTGATGAGCCGGGCGGGATTCTTTTAATGAAGGATCTTGTAGATATAGATTTCGATGAGCGGTCGTATGAAGTAAAAGAGCTTCCAATACATAAGCTTCATGTTGTTGGTGCAAGAACTGCCCTCGATACAATGTTTAGAAAATTTATTGCCGCGCACACGCATCTGATGGCGGTGGAGAAGAATGATAGGATTGTTGGTATCGTCACTATCGAGGATCTACTCGAAGAAATCATCGGACATGAAATAGAAGATGAATCTGATGTGGCGAGGATATAAAAAAAATCACTATAACTTATAGTGAGAACATTATGGTGGCGCCTCCCAGACTCGAACTGGGGACACAAGGCTCTTCAGGCCTCTGCTCTACCAGCTGAGCTAAGGCGCCGCACAAATGCTTAATAATTGTACATAACAGAGATTGTTTTAGCAAATCGAGCAACGTATTATCTCAAAATATGGTATCATTTTTGTAATAGGTAAATATTAAAAAATTCCCCAACCTAGGAATTAAAGAATAGGAAAATATGTTACATCACATTTCAATGCGGCAAAAAATATTTGTTATGGTTGCGGTTATGTCTGGGCTTTTTTTGGCTGCACTTGATCAGTCAATTGTTGGAACAGCGCTGCCAAAAATAGTTAATCAATTTCATGGGTTATCTGAACTCAGTTGGGTAGTGACTGCATATCTTCTGAGTTCAACGATAGCTATTCCGATTAGTGGAAAGCTATCAGATATTTTTGGCAGAAGAAAGATGTTGCTTTCAGGTATTTTGATATTTGTTATTGGTTCAATGTTAACTGGATTATCGTGGAACATGACTTCTTTAATTGTTTTTAGAGCTCTTCAAGGTATCGGCGGTGGAATTTTATTCTCAAGTGCATTTGCGGTTATTGGTGATCTTTTTACTCCAGCTGAACGACCTAAGTGGCAGGGAATTATCGGAGCAGTATGGGGCCTCTCGTCAGTTGTGGGCCCTCTTCTTGGCGGATTTCTAACAGACCATGCTTCATGGCGTTGGTGTTTTTACGTAAATGTACCCTTCGGTATTCTCGCATTTGGGCTTATTTTCATGTATTTGCCAACTATTATTGCCAAGGGCGCAGAAAAGAAAATCGATTTTGGAGGAGCTACGCTAATTGCTGCAGGACTCGCAGCGCTTCTTTTAGTACTTAGCCTTGGTGGTGATAAATTTGCATGGGGTTCCATGCAATCCTATAGTTTATTCGCTCTTGGGTTTGCGCTTTTAGGTTATTTCGTATATTGGGAAAGCAAACACGAAGATCCAATTATACCTCTCATGATTTTCAAGAATGGCATCTTCAGGGTTTCAATAATTATGCTGTTCTTGGTTGGGATTGCTATGTTCGGTGCAATAATCTATCTGCCACTTTTTGCTCAAGTTGTTCAAGGTGCTTCCGCAACGAATTCGGGCATCATTCTTCTTCCGTTAGTATTCTCACTTGCGCTTACTAGTATCGCTTCAGGACAAATCGTAGCAAGAACTGGTAAATATAAAAAGATAGCCATTACGGGTGCGTTCCTTATGACTGGTTCACTCTTTTGGCTTTCAACAATTTCTGCCAATACCTCACATCTACAGCTCATTATACGTATGATTCCTCTTGGTATCGGTATTGGAATTACTATGCCACTGTTTACCTTGATTATCCAAAACGCATTTGAACAAAAATTCTTGGGTGTAGTAAGCTCTTCATCACAGCTATTTAGGGGAATCGGTTCAGTTGTTGGTGTCGCGCTTATGGGAACCTATCTGAACAGTCAATTAAACACAAAGCTTGGATCACTTTCTAATTCAGCCTTTGCTCAAACGATGAGCAAGGCTGGTCATCCGGTGACAAATTTGAATGCCAACGGTTTACAGCAATTACTTTCACCAGCTAATCAGACTTCAATTTTAGGTAATATTTCAAAAGCTCCAAATCATGCTGAGTTAACTACCTCTTTCCAGAGTTTTATTGAATCGGCTCGAACAGCGCTTGCAACTTCGCTAACGCACGTATTTCTCGTGGGTGCTTGCGTGTTAGTTATCGCTTGCATAACAGTGTTTTTCTTAAAAGAAATTCCACTCAGAAAACATACTGGCAGCAAGCCAATAGCTGCCGAATAGCACTAGAGGTTGCAAGGGAAGATTTATTTAGCTATAATCTACCCTTGTAATATGCGGGT
>CAIRQE010000092.1 GCA_903880655.1 uncultured bacterium | reverse complement strand
TGACCATAATCGTCCCTATGAAAAGCTCGAGGAAGAAAATTATTTCTTTTCACTTGGCAAACTTGCGAATGAAATTAAATCAGCTGTTGAAAAAGATGTTATTTGTATACTGCCCGCAACTAGAAAAAATGAAATTCTGATGCTGCTGAGTGAAGGTTGTGAAGATTTAAGTATCTCAAGACCTAAAGAAAAACTTTCTTGGGGAATTCCTGTACCTGGAGATGATAAGCACGTTATTTATGTATGGTTTGAGGCTTTATTGAATTATATTACTGTCTTAGGATATCCAGATGGTGCGGACTTCAAGAATTTTTGGCCAGCAGATGTTCAGATTATTGGTAAAGACGTACTTCGTTTTCATGGACTTATTTGGCCGGGAATTTTGCTTGCACTGAAACTTGAATTACCAAAAATTCTTTATGTCCATGGCCATGTTAATGTTGATGGTAAGAAAATGGGCAAAAGCCTCGGAAATGCAATTGCGCCGAGTGAAATTATTGATAAGTACGGTGTGGATGCTTTTCGGTATTACTTCATGCGTCATATACCAAGTTATAGTGATGGTGATTTTAGCTGGAAAAGAATTGAAGAAGTCTATAATAACGAACTTGCCAATGAACTTGGAAATGCTGTGGGTAGAGTGGCGGCTATGATAGTTCGCTATCAAGAGGGTGTCACAGGAGAAATTCCAGCTTCGAATCACGATACTCATCAGTATGATCTTGCGATTCAATCTTGTCGATTCGATAAAGCACTTGATAGCGTTTGGGAACAAGTAAGGGGAGTTAACCAATACATTGATACCCAAAAGCCGTGGCAACTCGCAAAAGAGGAAAATGAAAAAGAGCATCTAAGGGAAGTTCTGGCATATGCTGTCAGTTGCCTGCTCGAGATAGCCGATCTCCTGTCTCCTTTCATGCCAGTAACATCTAAAAAAATGGATGATCTTTTTTCGCAGAAGAAAGTTATTTTGCTTGATAGTTCTCTTTTTCCAAAAGAATAGAAAGATTTGAGATGCAAAACAAATCAGGTGTACAATAATGGGCATGTTTAATTTTTTTGATACACACTGCCATATACATGAACCAGATTTCCCTTTACCTGCAAAAGAAGCTCTTGAACGAGCCAATAATGCGGGCGTATCAAAGCTTATGTGCGTCGGAACATCAGTGGAAGATAGTAAAAATGCGATAAAATTTGCTGAAAAAAATAATAACATTTGGGTAAGTGCTGGAGTTCATCCGCATGCAGCCAAGGATCTCAGAAGCGAAACTAGTCTTGCCGAATTTGCATTATTGATAAAAAATAAAAAAGTAAAAGCCATAGGGGAATGCGGCCTTGATTACTTCTATAACCATACATCTAAAGAAGACCAAGAATATGCACTAAGAAAGCAATTTGAACTAGCTGTTGAATATGATCTTCCAATGATTTTTCATGTCAGAGAAGCCTTTGACGATTTTTGGAAAATATATGATGATTATCCTAAAGTTGCTGGAGTAATACACAGCTTCACTGCAACAAAAAAGGAACTTAGCGAAGCTCTAGCACGTGGTCTATTCATTGGACTCAATGGCATCATGACCTTTACTAAAATAAAGGAACAACTCGATGCTGCTAGGGAAGTTCCGCTCACAAAATTGGTGCTTGAAACAGATGCTCCATTCTTGACACCTAACCCCTTACGTGGTAAAATAAACGAGCCCAAAAATGTGGTACTGGTAGGGGATTTCTTAAGTCAACTACGAGGCGAGCATCTTGAGCAGTTAGCGATTCAGACTACAAAGAACGCAGAAGGACTTTTTAAAGTATAAATATGCAACTACATCCAGAAATTTATGAACGACAGAACCAGTCACTTGAAGAAATTCGATGCGACGTTCTTTATCGTGCTACCAAACTTGCACTTTCAATTTTAACTAGTCAAGAAACATCAAGTGTCGTACGTGCTCCTATTTCGCAAGAAATGTTCATTTCTCCTTTTGTTAAAGAAGTTGAAGCAAGAAGCACAGATATCTTAAGTGAAGCAGAAAATAGAGCAATTGAAGCTAGAAACCTCGTTCAATCTGCTTTTGTTGAAAATTCATTTGCTACTCATCTCGTTCAGTCTCAGGAGCAGAAAAATGCTGCGTAAAATAATTGCACAAGTTCAGTCAAATAGCTTCACTCAAACGAGGCTTGAAGCATATCGAAATCTAATTCGTCGTGAAGCAATTCTAGGTGGATCTATTTTTGGCCAAGTACCAACTGGCCATCGCCGAGAATTCTTCTGCCTTGATGAGCATACCTGGGTCTGGCATGAAGAGTGGCTTGATCATGCTGGCGCCCGACAAGTCAGGAATACACGATATGATGTACGTCCAAATGGAATTGTTAAAATTCAAGACGGAAAAGGCTACCAAGCTCTCAGTCCCACAGAAGTTCGTCATCTCAAAGCTGCAATTCAAATTTATTACAAAAAAATTGTTTCTTCCGTCTATCACCAAGCCGTGTAAATTGTTAGGATAGTCCTGTAATGATATATAAAGCATTATACGGTTATTTCGATTATGCTGCAGCTACTCCGATGCTTCCTGCGGCAGCCGAAGCCATGCGTCCTTATCTGAATGATAATTTTTATAATGCCTCGGCGCTTTATCTTTCTGCTAAAAAAAATAGGCGCATAATTGAAGACGTTCGTCACGAAATCGCAAAAGGGCTTGGTGCAAAGCCACTTGAAATTGTGTTTACTGCAGGAGGAACTGAAGCTAATAATTTAGCGATCCATGGAATTATGCAAAAGTTTCCTGATGCACACATGATAGCATCGGCAATTGAGCATGATTCTGTGCTGGCTCCAGCAAGTAAATATGACCATTCAATCATTCAGGTTGATAAAAACGGTTTCGTTTCTCTAGAGGCTATTAAAAAAGTAGTTAAGCCTAGTACGGTATTAATTAGTGTTATGTATGCAAATAATGAAATCGGTACAATTGAGCCGATCCATGAGATAAGTAAATATATTGAAGAACAAAGAAAAATCCGCAAACAAAACGGAAACACCCACCCGCTGTATTTGCACACTGACGCTTGTCAGGCAACTAATTATTTAGACCTTCAGGTATCCAGGTTAGGAGTTGATCTATTGAGTATTAATGCTGGAAAAATGTACGGCCCAAAGCAGTGCGGTGCTTTGTTTACAAAAACAGGAATTGCTCTCATACCACTGCTGCAAGGTGGCGGCCAAGAATGGAATTTGCGAAGTGGTACCGAAAATATATCCGCCATCGTTGCATTTGGTGCCAGCTGGAAAGAAGTCCGAGGAAATTACCAACAAGAAGCCGATAGAGTTACGCAACTCAGAAACATACTTATTCATGAGCTCTTGCAACGAATACCTGGGTGTAGCTTAAATGGCCCCAAGGAAAAAAAGCGTATCGCAAATAATGTTCACATCACTATTAAGGATATAGATAACGAACGTTTACTTATGGAGCTTGATGAATTAGGCTTTATGGTTGCTTCAGGCTCGGCGTGTAATGCGAGTAATGACGAGCCCTCTCATGTACTTAAAGCTATCGGCCTAAATGATGAACAAGCAAGAAGCAGTATTAGGATAACTCTCGGTAAATATACCGAGCTCAAAGCGATACATACTCTCGTAGATAATATTCTTCAAAATATACCTAAAAAATAAGCAAAAGCGTTATACTTATTACCAGAGGTATTGCGCTTCATATGCCTAAATTAAATTTAAAAAAAATATTACTCACTATCGAGTCCGCTATAGCGGTTTTTTTACTTTTTAATTGTGTCGCATCAGCGCAGAGCGTGACTCAAGGATATAAGTCAGATACTTTATTACAAAATGGAATGATTGTTGGACTTGATCCGAGAGATGTGACTAAAGTTGAACCTATTAACTCAGGACAGTACAATCTTCTTCACGGAGTTGTCGTAAATCCCAGTAGTTCAATAATTTTAGTAGGTAATAACAGCACTAATGTGTATGTGAGCACTTCTGGAAGAGTAAGCGTTATGGTTAATGATCAAAACGGAAATATTAACCCAGGTGATTACGTTGCACTTTCTTCTGTTTCAGGAATAGGTGATAAAGCGATAGTAACTGATCCACTGGTTCTTGGGAAGTCAGTCAGCGCATTCAATGCAACTGATAGCGCACAGCAGATCGGCACAGTGACCGTCAAAGATTCGACCGGACAGACATCATCGTTACACATCGGTTACGTAACAATAGATATAGCGATTGGAAAAAATCCTTTGATAGTCACAGATAATAGCCTTCCCAGCGTTCTAAGCCGAGCCAGTAATTTGGTCGCAGGTAAGATGGTTTCACCAGTCAGAGTTTATGTAAGTATTTTAGTACTTGCGATTACTGCTTTTGTATCTGGAAGTCTTATATATGGAGGAGTTCGCAGTAGCATGATTTCAATCGGAAGAAATCCTTTAAGTAAAAAAGTAATAACAAGAAGTCTTACGCAGGTTGTTATTGTAAGTTTATTAGTTTTTCTGAGCGGTGTTTTTGGCGTATACTTACTACTAAAGCTTTAAAGATAAATTTGGGGGTGGATAAATGAATTCGTATCAGGCAGCATTCGGAATAGGACTGAGTGTTGCTGTTCTTTTGATTTTATTATATTCGCTCTGGCCTCGCCGTAAGAAAACGAGCTCCGTATCTCCAATAACGACTCCTGATCTTGCTTCTATTGCTGAAAAAAAATCAATGGAAGTCTTTAATGATACCTTCAGGGAAGAGTTGAGAAATAGGGGCAGACTTCACTTTGAGAAAGTTATAAATGAAAATGCGTTGTTTTTACAGCAAGATCTTCGACTGACTACCAATGAACTCAATACTTTTATGAAGGATGAAATCCAAAAGGTTCTTAAGGATGAATTTTCAAAATATGAAGCTTCCATAACAAGTGCGCGCGATATTGCCCTGGAGTCAATAAAAAAGACCCAAGAAGTGATCGATCAACAAAGAGCTCAGTTAGAAAAACAAATGAACGATCAAGCTGCAGAAGAAAAACAGCGCCTAATTGATCGCTTTGAGACAAATATGGCAGACATTCTCAACCATTACATCCTTGATGCAATTGGTGGAGAAATTGATCTTACTGATCAACTTGAGTATATCTTCCAGAACTTAGAAGAAAATAAAAAGGCAATTTTGGAGGATGTTAAGAATGGATCTTAAGATGCCGATGACCATTGCAACAAAACAAGATGTTCTTCGGATACAAAGAGAAGTCAGAGACTACGAGGTCGCAGTTGTTCAAAATAATGTTCGAAAAACAACCAGTGAATCACCCCTAGCAGTATCCACTGGATTAAGGGATTTAGTGCAGCTTAATCAAATCAATCTAAATGAAAAAAATGTTCCCAAGAAATTAATAGCACAGCTTGATGAAGCACTAAGAAAAGTTATTCTTTTTCATATGAGTTTTGCTACAGAACCAACGGATGAGGTTACCCAAAAATTAGTAGCTTGGTTTCGAAAAGAAATCAATCCGACGATACTTCTAAATATTGGTGTGCAGCCTACAATTTCTGTTGGAGCAGTGCTTCGTACTCAAAGTAAGCAGTATGATTTTTCACTTCGAAAACATCTTCAGAACAGCCAGCAAGATCTCGTAAAGGTGCTAAGGGGTGAATAACAAACATTTTCAAAGTTTGGTTGAAGCAAAGCACCCAGTTGGTGAAGTGATTGGTGTAAATAAGTTCATGATTAAAGTTCGTGGTCTTCAACCGACAACACAACATACCTTAGTAATGTTTGAGGACGGCTCAAAAGGACTTGTTCATTATATCTATGAAGATTATGTTAGCGTACTGCATCTAGGTGAACATGAACTCAGTGGAGGCATGGGGGTAGTCGAGCAGAATAAAGATTTAATCACGAAGGTTGGAAAAGAATTTATTGGAAGAGTTGTCAATGTACTTGGTGCGCCGCTCGACGGCAAGGGCCCAATAGCTTCCGAGACAACAGGGATTGTTTTCAATGAAGCTCCGCCGTTATATATACGTAAACAATTGTCTGATCAACTGGAGACAGGGGTAACAGTTATTGATACTTTATTCCCCGTAGCCGCTGGGCAGCGAATGGCGATACTTGGAGATAGTAAAGCGGGTAAATCGACCATAATGACACAAATTGCTATAAACCAAAAAAATACCGATAAAGTAGTAATTTATGTTCTTATTGGAAAACGTAAAGCAGACGTTGATGCCCTGTTAACTAGCCTAAGTGAAAGCGGCGCGCTCAAAAACAGTATTGTAATTGTTTCCACAATGTTTGATTCTTTAGTATTAAGTTATCTGGCGCCTTACGTAGCTTGTACTATCGCAGAATATTTTTGGATAAATCTAGGCCAGGATGCAGTCATTATCTACGATGACCTTACGACACATGCCATGGCCTACCGGGAAATATCTTTGTTAAGCGGGAAAAGTCCTGGACGGGACTCATATCCTGGAGATATGTTCTATGCCCACAGTAGCCTCCTAGAGCGAGCAGGAAGATTATCAACGAATGCTAAAACCTTGACCTGCTTTCCAGTAGTGCTTGCTAGCGGTGGTGATATAACGGCATATCTTCCTACGAATATAATGTCTATTACTGACGGACAGTGGATTTTAGATCTGAATATTTTCAGGGAAGGTAATAGGCCAGGACTTAATACAGGCCTTTCGGTTACACGTGTTGGAGGGGTTGGTCACAATAAAAGGCAAAAAGCTATTGCTGCTAAAATTCTTAAAGCTATGGCGGCTTATCGACAATCAGCGGAATACACACGATTTGGTTCTGAACTAGCCCTCGAGGGTCAAAAAGACTTATTGCTCGGCAAAAGAATCATAGAGCTTTTTAATCAGAAGCCAACTGAATCGTTCAGCCTAACGGCGCAACAACTAATGTTTGAAATAGTATTAGAACTTTCAGATAAAGAGTCGGTGGATATGAATGCACTTAAGACATTTGTATCTGATTATGCAAAACTACTCAAGGAAGACGAAAAGAGCTCAAATTTTGATGATTTAAAAAATCAACTAAAAGAAAAAGTGTTAGCAGGGGCTAGAAAATGAAAAAGCCACAAGAACTTGCTTGGGAGCTCGAAAACATGAAAACGCTCGGAGAACTAACGAGTGTTTTTGAGGGTATCGCAAGTATGAGGATTGCTCAGATTAAGAATCAGGTTGTTCAGAGTCAAAACTTCTTTGAAACACTGTGGTATATGTATACTCAGATTAGAGCAGGGTCAACCTTCAAACTTGGTACTCATATCGCTGAAATCGAAAAGATCAACAAAACATTATTCATAGCTATAACTGCTGAAGGCGGATTCAGTGGAGATATAGATCAGCGGCTTATTAATTGGATGCTTAAAAGTTATGATCCTAAAAAAGTGGACATAATAGTTATTGGCCGACATGGTACGACGCAACTTACGCAACGAGGAATTAGTTTCATAAAATATTTTAAACTACCAACTAAAGACGTCGATATTAATGTATCTCCAATAATCCAAGAGGTTCAGAAATATAGGTCAACGGATGTTTTTTATCAACAATATTTATCCTTAACTACTCTTGATGTTAAGCGAATTAATTTAAGTGCTGCTGTTGAAGAAAGAGGAAAGCAATCCAAGGCAACCGGAGACGTTATAAACGAAGCGACATATATTTTTGAACCAAGTAGTTTTGCAGTGGTCGATCATCTTGAGCGATCAATGATAAACATAGCACTCAGCCAGGTTATTCTTGAATCTAAGTTGGCCCAATATGCGAGTCGTTTTCAGGCGATGTCCCTAGCCCATAATCGATCAAATGATACAGTTGATGAACTAAAGACGTCATACAGTCGATCTCGTCGCGCCGTAAAAGACGAGCGTTTAAAGGAAATGATTAACGGACTAAGGAAGGTGGCATCATGAACCCAGGCCTTATTTCAACGGTAAAAGACCTTATTGTGCACGTTACATTTGATGCAAATATGCCAAATGTAGGTGAGGTGCTGGTTGTGCAAAATAAACAGAGAAGTCCTCTCCTTGTCGACAGTCTTTTGGATGAATCAACAGCAGTTTGCATTAATATTCGTTCAAATAAAGATATTCAGAAAAAAATGCCAGTAATTAGAACGAACCGTGGAATTGAAATTCCAGTTGGGCCTGAGACTATAGGAAGAATATTCAATCCTTTAGGT
>CAIRQE010000091.1 GCA_903880655.1 uncultured bacterium | reverse complement strand
TCATGGGGGTTATTCTTAGTCCTTCATTTTTTTTATATTTTTAATTCCTTTTAAGCTTATCATTTTAAGTAAAAAAAAAACTGGGAAGTCATCTTAATTATCCACAAGCTAATAATAGCCAGTAGCAATCAACGTGTGTGTAAAATTATAAAATCCTGATGGAGTGACCGAGCTAATATTAAAAATATATGACACCGTGTAGGTGGTATACCCCGAACTACTGGAAGATTGAGCTATCGTGTCTCCTTGAGCATATTTATAAAGATTTGATGTATTGTAGCCTGCCGCAGCTGTCCCGTAGCTATATGAATTACTTGGAAGTTGCTGAGGGACGGCGCCTATTGATGCGGGGACAGTATTTGCTGCTAAATTAATTCCAAATTGTTCGGTACCGACAGCAGATGCAGTTGGCGTGGATGGAGTTGAAAGATAGTGGGTAATACCATTAGATAATGCGCTTGGTGCTGAAGAACCGTTGATAACGGTATAGCCACTGGCAAGATAAGATCTTACACTGAATTGCGCTGTAGCGTATTTGGTGGACAATGAATCAAGTACTCCAACGTTTGTTATAGAATTAGGAGTCACAAGTTCTATATACGGATCGGCCGTTGTCGTATACCCAGCGTATGCTTGATAATTAGCACTACTACTATTACCAATCCCCGTATCCCCTAAGCTAGCATTTAAACAATAGTTAGTTGAACACGCATTAACAACCCCACCAGGACCGGTGGTGGATTGAGTTACACACTGTACTCCCCCGCATGAAGTAGTGGTCGCTTGGGCAAAACTAGAAAAAATCATTGGACTCGACATAATCATCAAGAATGAAAGGTACCCTACAAGTCTTACTATTTTACTTTTTATTATTCCCATAATTGTTACTATAATAACTCTTTCAAAAGTAATAAGGCAAACTGTTAGCGCTTAAACTAGCATTTGTAGTATAGTTAAAGTAATTTAAAGCTTAAGATTTATGGATAATGGAAGATAATAATAAAACCCCTGACAATGAAGAACACTCTCTTGAAACACCAGAGACACAACTAAATTCTCAAGAGTCTCTTGATTCAACTACGACCCCCCAGCCAATCATTTCAGAAGAACCGACCCCTACTTCGGAAAGTGAAAAACAAAATACACCTCCATTAGAGCAACAGAAAAAAACTTTTCCGCAAAGGGTTAGAGGTGCAATTACTGCAGTCAACATTTATTTACTATTATTTATTTTGCTTCTAGTAATATCAGGTATTGCTGCATTCGCTAGTTATCGGTCGAGCAAAAATCAAGCGAAACAAAGCAGTATTTTCACTCAAGCCTTGAGTGCAAAGGATTTACAAAATTTAAAAAATAATAACGCTACCGTGGGCGATTCATCACAAGTCTTAACTGTCGGGTCAAATTCAATATTTAATGGCCAAGTACTGGTTAAGAATGATCTTAATGTAGCTGGCACGATTAGAGTTGGTGGAACCCTCAATCTTCCGGGAATAACTGTATCAGGAATATCTAATTTTCAAAATGTACAGATAGGAAACAATCTTAATGTAGCTGGAGATTCTGGTGTACAGGGAACGCTTACAGTGCAAAAAAATCTTTCTGTTTCTGGTTCTGCGACTTTTGGCGGAACTATATCAGCTGCAGCTTTAAATGTTGGCCAACTCACCCTAAATAATGATTTGCAAATAAATCGCCATATAGCTGTAGGTGGGCCAACCCCTCGCGCATCGAATGGTTCCAATATAGGTTCAGGAGGAACTGTCTCAGTGGGAGGATCTGACACCTCGGGCACTGTAAATATAAATTTTGGGAATAATCCAACAGCAGGATATCTCGCCAACATAGTCTTTGCTAATGCCTTTAATCAAACACCACACGTTGTCATAAGCCCAGTTGGGTCAGCATGCGCATCAATTGGGTATTACGTTACAAGAAGTACAACTGGTTTCTCAATTGGCGCAAACAATCCCTCTAGCGGTACTTGCTCTTTTGATTACATCATCATGGACTAAACGTCTAAAAAGACGATTACATCATTATTCTTTACCTGCATAATACCTTTTGATATTTCTATTTCTCTATCTTTATTATCTGCAGTGTGGATTTTTAAAGTATACGGTGAAAGCAAAGTTATGAAGTTATGGTGTTGAGCTAAGACATCAAAAGTTCCTGTTCGATTTAAGGCAGTAATGCTTTTAACTATTCCTTCAAAATACACTTTATATGGAGCATATACTTTTAGATGAAATTCATCATCAGCTAGCTTATTTTTTTCGCTAACTATTTCTCCGGTAGATGCGTCTTGTCGAGATGCCATAATTTATATAATTATTTCTTCTATTCCCTTGAGAGTCTCTTCTCTCGTATAGTATTCACCTTTGACTCCATTTAATCGTTCCATGACAAACATATTCTGAGTAAAATACTCTATGAGTTTTTTAGCTTTAGCAAACTCTTCCCTGTCAGTTGGGCTGAGCTCATTTTCTCCAATTATTGCAATAATACCTTTTAGCTGTTCGTATTTTTGAAGCAATGATTGAACCTGAACGCTAAGCAGATAATGCCTATCGCCGACAACTTCAGGAGAGAGGAGACTTGAAGTGGTTAAATTAAGGTCTACTGCGTGTCGTATTACTTGTTCGGCAACCTTACGGCTTAATACGATTTTAGAGTCAAGTTCATGCGAGATTGCTTGCACAGCTGGATCAGATAAATCATCTGCTGGAACATAAATTGTTTGCAGACTTGTTATCGAGCCATTTTCGTTTGAGCTTAATCTATCTTGTAAGATTTTTACATCTGAAAAGATTGTCGGCTGATAGCCGCCTTCACTCGGTATTTGATCCATTATCGTCGAGAGTTCGTTCTTAGCTTGAACGAATCGATACATATTGTCAGCAAAAAAAAGTATGTCTCTATGCTCTTCATCACGAAAATATTCTGCAAGCGCAACGGCAGAGATTGCAACGAGGC
>CAIRQE010000090.1 GCA_903880655.1 uncultured bacterium | reverse complement strand
GGTTTTACATATTTTTTCCCATGCCCACAAAGAGGATTATTCAGCTGACTTTAATGCTGCCGAGCAGCAATACTGGAAGATTGAGAATATGCGTCAGTTATATAAATGCTTATAAAGACAGTTACACCATTTTTCTCAGATGCTGGGATCTAGTTAACCATAAAGAGTATAAAGAATAAGTGAAATTACAGAAATTTAATTAAGGGATAACTTATGTTCCATTTGCTAGATAAGTATGAGGACGATGAAAAGCTAAAGAGAATATTATCAATATTCTACAGTCGAGTTAGTAACGAAGTTAGCATCAAGCATTTTTTTATGGATCTGTCTTTAGAAAAAATGTTGAATGATATGGACAGATTTAATCAATTCATCTTAGATAGACCCGATAAGGTTTATACAGATTCTCCCATTCAAACTGCAGATTCATCAACACAGGTGGGCTTTGCTTCTTTTAAGGAAGTTTGCCATCATTTGGTGGAGGTTCTTAAGGAAGAAAATATTCAAGAAGAGGATATTCCTAAACTAGTTACCGATATCATGGAGATTATTGAAGAATCAAAAGCAGAGTCATCTGATCGTATTAGTACAGTTTACCAAGTTGATAATATTAATTATGATCATCTAATTGAAATTTTTTCCCATGCAAAAATAAAAGCTGAATTAGATGAAGAGAATATTTTAAATATTCATGTTGGAGGCAGTCAAACCCCAATATATTTAAAGCTAAATAAAAAACATCAAAACATACTTTTTTTTGGTAAAGTGAGCTTAAAAAATAATGATCACTCTGCGTTAGATAAAATTGTTTCGATGGCAAATAAGGCCTATGCATTTTTTCCAGTTAGCGCCCTTGAAGAAGATGGTGACTTATATTTGTATGCAGAGCATAAGTTTTCGATTCAAGGAGGATTGCCTACGCGCCTACTAAACAGAATAGCAAAGCAATTTACAACATTTTTTGAAGCCGCCGTTCGGTGCGATAAGGACAGGATATTAGGAGTCTAATCTTATTATTAAGAAAATAGTACCACTCATCCTCAAGCCCTCGTCGATTCCCCACTTTTTAGACGCTAAAGAATAGGGGTCGCTTTTATGCCTCCATTAAGTCAGTATGAAAGTTATCTTAACTACTAGCGCTTGTTTGGTGGGGGTTATAGCGTTTGCTAGTCGCTATAGTGAGATAAGTGTTTACGGATACCTTTTTATTCTTCCCTTGGTATTGCTTGGCCTGTATGAGTTAGTGAAGATATACATTGGGAGAAAGAAGTGATTAGAGTTTAAGTAAGACTTCTAATTTTCGATAGAGCATGTTATCTAGTTTTTTGAAAGAGTATTAGTCAGAGCTTTCGGTAGAGTCTTTCCGCAAAGCAATAGGCATAGGCATAGCACCAAATTTAGACTTGCGATTTGATTTTTCTTTAAGTACAGCCTTGCCCCAAGAGTCCATTTCTTTGGCGCGAGCATCTCTGATTGCTAGTAAATCAGGCTCTGCTGGGGTTTGAGGCAAATTCGATGTTTTTTGAGCTAATCGTTTCGCCATAGCCTTAAAGCATGATTAGCTTGCCTGTAATCTTAGCGCCTTTATCGATTTGCATTTCTTTGTAAAAGATATCACCAGAGATGACAGAGCTAGATCTTAAAATAAGAAATTCCGTAGAAGTTAAGTCATCTCCTACATGGCCTGCAATATCTGCATTTTCACAATTAATCTTGCCAGTTATGTGACCAGACGATTCAACAGTCAACCTTTTAGTTTGGAGCTCACCATTTAAGGATCCTGATACTAAGGTTTTATTGGGCACTTTGAGGGTGCCGTTCAGCACAACACCTTGCCCGACTATTAGCGAACCAGTCTCATTAGACGGGTTGTTCTGAAAGGTGTAATCATCATCATGATCATTTGAAGTTTTATCTGTAGAGCTTCTAGAAAACATGATCAACCTTTATTAAATTCAGATTTTAATTGTATGTTAGCAGCGTGCAAAATGTCATAGATTTTTATAGTGGCTATAGGGCGAACACCATAAGGCATCGTTAAGTGTTTACCCTTGCTTTGCTAACATTTAAGACAAATAAGTTTAACGAATCAGCAATACCCTGTTTTGATGGTGCACCTCTAGGGATCTTCCTCTGGTGGTTACGTACATATTCATAGTGCGTAGATGTTGTAGGAGACGAAGTTATCAATAATCTAATAAAGGATTTTATGACTGCAATTACAACAGCAAAAACTTGGATTGGTGCAATTACCGATATTGGCCTAATGTTGTTGGGTCTGGCAATTGTTGCTTCTGTTCTGGTTGGAAATCAATTGCCATTTTTTGGTGGCGTGGTTACCAATTTAGTTGAACTAGTTAAGAGTCTTGGCAGTAATGGATTGGTTGGTTTGATTGTTCTTGGAATAATCATGTGGAT
>CAIRQE010000089.1 GCA_903880655.1 uncultured bacterium | reverse complement strand
TGGGCCATAGTACACTCCTGATAACATATTTATAGTGTACTACGGATTTCAATTATATGCGCACTTAATGGGTTAATTCTAAGATTTGGAAGTTCTTTTCAAAAGTCTTAAGATCTTTTTTCTTTTTAGCTTCTTCTTTGGCTTTCTTTTCTTCGTCTAATCTACGTTTTTCTTCTTTAGCCCGTATTTTGGCTTGTACCCGACGAGCTCTATCTTCGTTTTTACGACGGGCCGGCCCAAGCAGTTCAAAATGGTATTTGAAAGTTAATCCGTCTCTACATTGTATATTTTTTTCTACAATGTGTCGTAGATGCTCTTGTCCACACAACAATCTTTCTCGGCATAAGTCTACGTTATCGATCATTATGTCTACTCCGTAGATTGTTGAAAGAGCTTGCTCAAATGTAGATCCATTTTCC
This sequence comes from uncultured bacterium, assembly GCA_903880655.1. GTDB lineage: Bacteria > Patescibacteriota > Saccharimonadia > Saccharimonadales > CAIOMD01 > CAIOMD01. The sequence continues at coordinate 1,818 of CAIRQE010000089.1, read as the reverse complement.
ATTTTACGGATCAAGACTTCTCCTAAAAACTGTCCATCACCACAACTATTATCTAGGAAGGTTTTGGTAGGATCTTGAAATTGTTCAATAGGCATCTGTTCCAAAATCTCGCGTACAAGCTCAGTAGGAGTAAATACTTCTCCTGTAGCCTTGACCCGCAACTTGTCACGTTCGATACCGCCCATGTAAGTGCGATTTCGAATATGATCAATTACATCATTTATCGACATTAACATACTGTGGTATAAAACTCATGTGATACTTGCTATTAGTGTTACTAACTTTGATTTTTCTCATCAAATTAGTAATGTCGTCGCTCATCAAGTAATTGCAAACATTTTGTGCTTCTTCTTCACTAGAAACAATAAAACAGCTCATGCTCATACTTAGGTAATCTGTCGGGTTAGCAACTTGTACCTTACCACCGTATATACTCTTGCCTTTTTGATTTCCATTATGGTTAAATGCAACACGCCAATTACCTCTTGATTTATCTTCAAATAAATTGTCGTTGTCAGTATACTCAATTTTAGTCGATGTTAGGATAACTCTAAATTTTCCTTTATCTGATAGTGTACCTGCAAGCTCACCGGGGTTACGTTTACCTACCATAGTGTACATTTTATACTGATCGACAATGCTACTTTTTAACGGGTCAGTTTGTTCAAACTCGTCCCTAACAAATTCTTCGTCTTTGTTAAAATGAAAAACTCCAATTTCGCCAGTAACAGCATTGTCAAACGGCATACCTTTATTTTCAATAAGATATAATCCTTTTTGTTTGTAACGTTCTAAATATCTGTCTTTATTTTTTCCTACAAACCAACCGCGTACAGGTGCAACCATTACTACATGTTTTGCAAGCTCTAATGACTTATTGATAAATTCAAGATGCAGTTTTTTAGATGCACTTACATAGTTTCCAGTGTTTGCTTTTTGATTTTGATCATCATTAAACGGAGGGTTACCTACTACTACATCAAACGGATATTTCATATTGTCTTTTGTTCCTGTTAAATCAAAATATTCATCTTGTGTAATATATGTTACACCAAGTTTAGTTTCATCAATGTTATTATATTTAAAAAATAACGACCATCGTTTTTTAGAAAGAGAATTTTCTAAATAAATCCAATTGCCTTTTTTAATATTAGTAACCTCGGTATCTATATGCCTATTACTAAAAACATGCAGAGTTGTCATGATACTTATCTTTCTATGCTGTTAGCTTGTTAATATAGTTTTCGATAAGATATCGTTCATCGCTACAAAGATTATAAATTGCATCAATACGATCTTTAAACAGCCATGAGCTATTATACACATTGAAAAATAATTCTTTTGACACATTAAGTTCATCCCAGAATTTAAATTCTTCAATAGTAGTTTCTTGCTCTCTTGCAATAGCGGGAACATTTACAGCGTTTTCAGCAAATGCTCTAAGAATTTTTTCTTTCTGAGAAGCAGTCATTTTATCGTTAGTTTGTTTCTTAGAAGACTTGTTGTTAATCAAATTTCCAAACGGATCAAAGCTATCAGGCTTGTCTGAACCAGATTTTTTACTTGTACTCTTTTTACCTGGAACAGTACTAAGGATATTATCTATGATCTCTTCGTCTAGTTCAATAACAACACCCATAATGCTTGCAATTTTTGTCATGGACTTCATTTTCTTGTCAATGACATCTTCCGCACGGTCTTGTGTGACCACTACAGGACGGAATCCATGTGCCTCGTGGAAGTGAATCCCGGCCCGCCCAATCCGCAGGCCTCCTGCGCACTGCCGGCGGCGGACAAGCAGGAGATCTTCACCAACAC
>CAIRQE010000088.1 GCA_903880655.1 uncultured bacterium | reverse complement strand
GGTGCGCATGGAGAAGCTTCCCAACTTCTTAAGACCATTGAGGATAAAGCGAATCTCAGAGCTGAAAATATTATTAATGAAGCCCGCAACCAATTATCTCGTGATGTAGAAAAAGCAAGAGCTGAGCTTGTTTCAGAAACAAGTAAGCTTGTCGTTAAAGTTGCTTCAGTTTTTATAGGCGAGAAACTGACTTCTGAAAAAGATATGAAGGAAATTGAAAAACAAATCAAGGAATCCGCTAAATGACATCAAGAACGCAAGTAGCGGATTATCTTGCCGATAAAATTTTTACTGGCACTAATTCAAAAAAAGTAATGAATGAGGTTGCTGCATGGTTGCAGGCACACAACAAAACACGCCAAGTTGACTATCTCGTTAACGATGTAGCTCGCGCACTTACAAAACATGGCTATTACTGTATTTCTGTTACTTCTGCTCGTGAGCTAAGCGTAGCTACTAAAAAACAAGTTGAGATAAGTATTAAAGAAATGACCGGAGCAACCACGCTTGAATGTACCTACAGCGTAGATCATGAACTTATTGGTGGAATAGTAATTAAAACCCCCGAAGCAGAACTTGATGCGAGTATCCAGAGCCGATTAGCCAAAATTATTGAAGGAGTAAAGTAATGAGTGATTTAAATGTGAAAGCCCTGAGCCGAGAGATTGATGATGCAATCAATGGTCTTAAGGATGGGGCAAAAATGGAACAATCGGGTGTTGTCACTAAAGTTAGTGATGGTATCGTTTGGATCTATGGGCTCAGAGATTGTGGCTTTAGTGATGTTATTGCTATTGAAACAAAGGATGGAGCTAAAGTTGAAGCTTTTGCGCTTAATCTTTATGAGGATGAAATTGGTGCAGTTATTTTGGGGAGCGAAGTTGGTGTTAATGCCGGTGCTAAAGCGACGCTTACTGGAAATACACTTGAAGTACCTGTCGGCCCTGAGCTTGTTGGACGAGTAGTGAGCCCACTTGGACTTCCTCTTGATGGACTTGGTCCAATTAAAACAAAGCAAATGGGACTTATCGAACGACCTGCTCCTGGAGTAATGGAACGAAAGAGCGTTAATGAGCCACTGGCAACAGGTATTATTGCAATCGACACTATGGTGCCAATTGGTCGAGGACAGCGAGAACTTTTAATTGGTGATCGTCAAACCGGTAAGACGGCAATTGCAGTCGACACGATGATTAACCAGGCCCGCCAAAAGACTGGTGTTATTAACGTGTACGTCGCCATCGGACAAAAGAGTGCAAAGGTTGCAGCCCTCGTTGAACGACTTAAGACTGAAGGAGTTATGGATCAAACTATTGTCGTCGCGACCAGCCCTTCGGATGCTGCTAGCATGCTCTATCTTGCACCCTACACAGGAACCGCAATGGCTGAATACTTCCGCGACAATAAGCAACACGCCTTGATAATCTATGACGATCTTTCAAAGCATGCCGTTGCTTACCGACAAATGTCATTACTACTTCGTCGCCCACCAGGTCGTGAAGCCTATCCAGGTGATGTCTTTTACTTGCATTCACGACTCCTTGAGCGTTCTGCTAAATTATCTGATGATCTTGGTGGTGGAAGTCTCACTGCTCTTCCTATTATTGAAACGCAGGCTGGCGATATTAGCGCCTACATTCCAACCAACGTCATTTCAATTACTGATGGCCAGATCTTCCTTGAAACAAATTTGTTCTACCAAGGTATCCGCCCTGCTATTTCAGTTGGGCTTTCAGTATCGCGTGTCGGTGGTGCTGCCCAAACAAAAGCAACCAAGAGTGTTGCTGGTACGCTTCGTCTCGAACTTGCGCAGTTTAGAGAACTTGCTAGTTTTGCTCAGTTCTCGAGCGACCTTGATGAAGATACGAAAAACAGAATCGATCGTGGTCGTCTGTTGACTGAAGTACTAAAACAAAAGCAATTCCAGCCACTCAGCGTTGCCGAGCAAGTGATTGCTATGATTGCTGCTACAAAGGGCGCGCTCGATCGTTTGACTAACAAAGATGTCGAATCAGCGGTAACGCGTGTCATTGCTGAAGTTAAAAAATCTGAGAAGACTATTTATGCTTCCTTGGATAAAGGAACGAAGCCAGAAGACGCTGACGTTGAAAAAGTTGTTAAGATTGCTGAAAAAATTGCTAAAAGTTTTGGCCACGATAAGGCTAAGAAGAACTAACTATGGCAGCGCAACAAGGTATCAAGCAACGCATAAAATCTGTAACTAATACAAAACAGATTACTAAAGCTATGCAACTTGTGGCTGCTTCTAAACTTCGAAAAGCTCAGGAAGCTGCACTAGGGCCCAAGGATTATATTGCAGTAGGAACGAAGATGCTTGAAAAATTATCGAGTGCCTCAGAAGCGCAATATCATCCTTTCTTTGCAAAACGAAATGGCAAGAAGGCGCTTATTATTGCTATATCAAGTGATAGAGGGTTAGCCGGCGCCTATAACAGCAATGTGCTTCGTGCAATTGCTAAATATACGCTTGATAGCGGTGTAGATCAGTCAGTTATTGGAATTGGTAAATACATAGCCCAGCATGTCGCTCGAACATCGCAACTAAACGAAGTTTTAGCCTATATGACTGATACTGAGAACCCGGATGTTGCTATTATTCAACCGGTGCTCAGCGAAGCTATTGATCAATTTGTTTCTGGCAAGGTAGATAGTGTTCAGTTAATTTCGACAACCTTTACATCAATTGTTAAACAGGACGTTTTGGTTACTCAGCTACTACCCATTGCACCTCCTACTGTTCCAGTAAGTTCTAACACAACCTACGAGCCAGAAGTAGATCAGTTGCTAGATTTTGTCCTGAAGCGTCTGCTGGAGGCGCAACTGATGCAGGCGCTACTTGAAGCTAAGGCAGCTGAACAGGCAGCCCGCATGCTTGCCATGAAGAATGCCACCGATAATGCTTCAGACCTTATAGCTGACCTAACCCTTGCATATAATAATGCTCGACAGGCTGCAATTACCCAAGAGCTAGCGGAAATTACTGCAGGAGCAGAGGCAGCAAATGGATAAAATTATCAATCACAGTACAGTAAAGGAGAACAAATGAGTAACGCAGTAAAAATGAATGGTAAGGTTATCCAGGTTGTTGGAGTCGTCGTTGATGTAGAATTTCCGCATGACTCACTTCCGGAGATCTATGATGCCATCACTATTGAACTTAACAAAAAAACACTTTATCTAGAAGTTGAACAGCATTTGAGCGAGACAACCGTTCGAGCACTCGCCCTTTCTAGTACTGACGGCCTTAAGCGAGGTCAAGAAGTGGTTTCAACAGGAGCCCCTATAACCGTACCTGTTGGCGACCTTACTATGGGACGAATGTTTAACGTTGTTGGACAACCGATTGACGGGAAGCCAGCGACAAAGTTTACTCATACCGCACCAATTCATCGTGAACCACCGACACTCGAAGAGCAAAGTGGTAAAATTGAAATTCTAGAAACTGGTATTAAAGTAATCGACCTTATCGCGCCTGTTACAAAGGGTGGTAAAGTAGGTCTCTTCGGCGGTGCTGGTGTTGGAAAGACAGTTCTTATTACAGAGCTCATAAATAATATTGCTAAATTCCATAGTGGAAACTCAGTGTTCGCTGGTGTCGGTGAGCGTACTCGTGAGGGTAATGATCTGTATCATGAAATGGCAGAAAGTGGTGTTCTGGACAAAACATCACTCGTGTTCGGCCAGATGAATGAACCACCTGGTGCTCGACTTCGAGTAGGACTCACTGGTTTGACGCTGGCTGAAGGATTTCGTGACCAAGGTAAAGACGTGCTTCTTTTCGTCGATAACATTTTTCGTTTTACACAAGCCGGTGCTGAAGTATCTGCCCTTCTTGGACGGTTACCGAGTGCAGTAGGCTACCAACCAAATTTGCAACAAGAAATGGGTGCCCTTCAAGAACGCATTACCAGTACTAAGACGGGGTCAATTACTTCAGTTCAAGCGGTCTATGTGCCTGCCGACGACCTTACTGATCCTGCGCCTGCGACAACATTTAGCCACCTTGACTCAACTATTGTGCTTTCTAGAGCATTGACTGAATTAGGCCTCTATCCTGCAGTTGATCCACTTGATTCAAACAGTACTATTTTAGATCCAGCCATCGTTGGTGATGAGCATTATGATGTTGCTCGAAGAGTTCAGTCGATTTTGCAGCGTTATAAGGACTTACAGGATATTATTGCAATCCTAGGAATGGAAGAGCTTAGTGATGAAGATAAGCTTACCGTTGCACGTGCACGGCGTATCCAGCGATTCTTAACGCAGCCATTCCATGTCGCAGAAGTATTCTTAAACAAGCCTGGCGCCTATGTGAAGCTTGAGGATACCATTATTGGGTGCCGTGAAATTCTTGACGGTAAGCATGATGACAAACCTGAATCAGCGTTTTATCTAAAGGGATCCATCAAAGAGGTTAAATAGTGGATTTTTCACTAATTACACTTGCTGGAACACAGTATCACGATAACGTCTCTGAAGTGCTACTTAGAACTTCAGAAGGAGACGCAGTTATTATGCCGCACCATGAGCCATTGACGGCAGTTGTTTTGGGTGGCCCGCTCACCATTCGTTCTAAAAGTAAGAAAGAAGATATTTTTGCTATTTATGGTGGCATTCTTGAAATAGAAGATAATAGAGTAACGCTTCTTGCTGACGAGGCTGACCATATTGACACCCTAATTGAATCAAATATAGCTGAAGCCTTGAAGCTTGCTGAAAATCTAAAGAACAATGCGCAGAGTAAATCTGAGCTTCAAAGGGCCAAGCAAATAGTAGATCGCCACGCTATACGACTCGATGTCTCACGAATCCGTCGACGCAAGCATCGCTAGATAATAATTTTGTTGTACTTTTTTATTTGCTATACTAAGCATAAGCTTAATAAAAAGGATTTTTACATATGGACAACAATCAGCCAACATCATTTAACCCCACCCCTCAACAACCGGCATCAGTTGATGGGTTTAATCAAGGTGCAACTCGCCCTGCTCAAACAGCTCCCGCTGCCCCAGTAGCGGCTGCGCCAACAGCTAACCCAGGGATGCTGGATACTAGTACAATGTTTGCTCCAGATAATAACTCTCCAGTACCACCAGTCATGTCTATGAAGAAATCATCAATGAGTGGTTCTTTACTTATGTCAGTACTTATTGCGGTAGTTTTCTTGGTTCTCGGGGGCGTAGGTGGGTTTATGTATCAAAGCTCTAAAGATAAAACGAAAATTGATGGCCTTAACAATACTATTACGACCCAAAATGCTACCATTACAGCTAGTGCAGATTCGGCAATGATGGCGAAAGATCTAAAGTCATCAGTTGATGCGCTGACAACATATGGCACTTCTCTCTCAACAGTCGCCAATCAGCTTAAGACGACGTGCGCTAAAGCATGTGCCACGGTAACCATTCCAACAGCTCCAATGCTTAATAAAGATGGCACACTACAAACCTCAACGACAAGCACTACTACTCCTACTACGACTACCACTACAACGACACCTACCACAACACCTACTACAGCTAAGTAGTGTAAATAATACGGCTTTTGCTCTACACTAAAAACTATGTCTGAATTTGCTGATTTTATTTCTCCCATGACCATACAGGGGCTTAAGGGCCGCAAGCTTATTATGTCGTCCTCTGATCCTCAGAAAAAAGATAATCAGATATTGATGCTTTACGGTTTGCATGCATCTATTGAGAGAATGCAGGGTATTATTGAGAATATAGCTGACGAAGGCACCGTAACTGTGCCTGATATCCCTGGGTTTGGCGGCATGCAAAGCCTCTACTCGATAGGCATTACGCCCACTGCTGACGCACTAGCCGAAAGTATCTATTTATTTATCAAAGAGCATTATGGTGACAAGAAGTTTAAGGCGGTTGGAATGAGCTACGGCTTTGTTATCTTGACCCGCTTGCTTCAAAACCACCCTGATCTTAAAAATCAAATGACTCTGATTGTTAGTCTTGCCGGTCTTACTGATCAAGACGAATTCATTGTTTCTAAATTCAAATATCTAAGCTGGGTCGGGATCTTAAAAACATTTAATGGAAAATACCGTTCATGGGTCTTTAAGAATGTTTTTCTTCAACCGTTTATTTTAAAAACTATTTATAGAGTGCAGGCAGCTAATCATCCAAAGTTTATGGATGCCGATAAAGTTGAACTGAATAAACGCCTGGATTACGAAGTGTACCTGTGGCACGCTAACGAACCGCGTACCTACATACTCGCGACGCTCGATGTTCTCCAGCTTAAAACACCCCAAATTAAGGTTACAGTGCCACTCCTACATGTAGCAATCGACTCCGACCAATACGTTGATCACGATCTTGTGCTCAATAATCTTAAGAAAATATATGGCAACGTTACTGAAACTAAAGCCCATATGTCTAATCATGCCCCCACTGTTATTAGTTCCAAAAAAGATGCTGCACCTTTTATTCCATTAAAAGCACGTCAAATGCTCTCTGCTTGAGTGTCTTATGAATGCTATAATAAAGCTATGAAAATTGGTCTCGTCTGCCCCTACAATATGTTCCAGTTTGCTGGTGGAGTACAAGAAATAGTACAAGAACTAGCAAAAGAACTAGCCGATATCGGACATGATGTAAAAATCATCACTCCACGACCAAAGAATCTTAACCAAGCTATTCCTAAAAACATGATTTTACTTGGAAGAAGTACCAAGCTTAATACTCCTTTTGCAACTATGGTAGATTTTGGTTTTGAAGCAGAAGGCGAAGAAATCCAGGCAATACTAGATCGAGAAAATTTTGATATAATTCATTTTCACGAACCCTGGGTTCCAGTGTTATCTCGACAAATATTAATGCGCTCCAAAGCTATTAATATAGCGACGTTTCATGCTACACCGCCCTCAACTATTGTTAGCAAATCTCTCCTTAACATTGTTATTCCCTATACGAAATCAGTTTTAAAATATATTGATGGCTACAGCGCAGTGTCTGATTCTGCTGCTGAATATGTATTGTCACTTATGGACGAGCCAGTAACTATAATTCCAAACGGCATTAACCTAGAAATTTTTAAACCTAAAAAACTTTCAAGTGATGCAACGAAAAAGAAAATACTGTATTTAGGTCGGTTAGAAAAAAGAAAAGCAATTCCCTATCTACTAGAAGCCTATAATGAGCTAAGAAAAAAGCATGATGACGTTGAGCTCATTATTGCAGGTAGCGGGGTTAAGCGCGCTACACTTGAAAAATTAGTACAAACGGAAGGGATACCCGATGTTACCTTTTTAGGTTTCATTCCTGAAAAGCAAAAGGTTGCATTAATCCAAAGCGCAGACCTTTATTGCTCACCGGCTATGTACGGAGAAAGCTTTGGAATAGTCCTGCTTGAAGCAATGGCACTCGGTGTCCCTGTGGTTGCAGGAAACAACCCGGGGTATGCTTCAGTTATGACGAATGAAGGCCGTATTAGTTTAGTAAACCCTAAGAGTGGGACTGACTTCGTTCACCGGCTCGAGCTAATGCTCTACAACGAAGAAATGAGAACTGTATGGAAGAAATGGGCTAAGAAACAACTGCCTTCCTATTCTTTTGATAAAATTACCAAGAAATACCTAGCCTTATACAAAGAAGTTAAAAAGCAACATGATAAAAAAACTTAGAGTTGGATTATTACTTGATGATACGCTCGATACTCCTGACGGAGTACAACAATACGTCCTTTCGCTTGGCGCTTGGCTAACGCAGCAGGGCCATGAGGTGCATTATCTTGTTGGAGCTACTTCGAGAAAAGATCTTGAGCATCTTCACTCAATCGCAAAAAATATTAAAGTACGGTTTAACAAAAATAGACTCAGCGTACCCCTACCCACTTCAAAAGCTGCAATACGAGAACTGTTAGATGATCTTAAGCTTGATGTCTTACATGTACAAATGCCCTATAGTCCACTTTTTGCAGGACGTGTGATAGATGCAGCTCCAGAATCACTTAAGATTATTGGTACATTTCATATAGTCCCCGATAGCTGGATTCAAGCAGTTGGCTCGCATGCTTTAAAATTTTTGAATCGTAATAGTGCTAAACGTTTCGCTCATATTATTTCCGTTTCGACTGCCGCACAAAAAACCGCCGAAAATTCATTCCATATGCTGAGTGAAGTAATCCCAAATATGGTTTCATTAAAAGTTATGCATCATGTACCGATTCAAAAGAAAAAACTTCATATAGTATTTCTTGGAAGACTTGTTGAAAGAAAGGGCTGCCTACAATTGCTTGAAGCGCTCGCAAAGCTAAATCGACAGTACGATGGTGAATATAGTGTAACAATTGCAGGTAAAGGGCCGCTCGAAGCAGAGCTTAAACAGAAAGCTCTTAAGCTTAATCTAACTAACATTGAATTTAGGGGCTTTATTGATGAGAAGGATAAACCTTCACTCCTTGCCTCAGCAGATATTGCCGTATTTCCAAGTACTGGTGGAGAAAGTTTTGGTATTGTACTCATTGAAGCAATGGCTGCAGGAGCACGAGTAGTACTCGGGGGAGATAATGTCGGTTACAGGACAGTGCTTTTAGATCATCCAGATCTTTTAGTAAATCCAAAAGATACTGTCGCGTTTGCCAATCGGTTGCATTATTTCATGGAGCATAAAGGTGCTCGAGTTGCGGCTCATAAATGGGCTGAAGCTACGGTGAAACAATATGATGTTGAAGTTGTGTGTAAGAAAATAGAGAAACTCTACTACTGATGTCAAAGCTTATAATATATTTATCTATTACCATTTTTGGCACCCTCGGATCAAATATTCCGGTATGGTTTATGCACGCTACTTTTTTTGATATGTCGAGCATACTACTTGGAGGAGTTGGCAGTATTTTTGGATTATGGATAGGGTTCAAGGTATATAAGGATTACCTTTCATGATTGATACTAGGAATCTGGTTGATAAGTATAAAAACTTAGAAGTAGAGAAAATCAAACAAGATCTAGCGTCGCATTCTATGCCACTTTCTATCGCTATTGAAAATATTCAACATGATTTCAATATTGGTTCTATTGTTCGATCTGCGAATGCCTTCAATGTTGAGTCAGTCCATATTATTGGAAAAAAACATTGGAATCGTCGAGGAGCTATGGCAACCGAAAAGTACCTATCGGTATTTCATCATCCAACGATTGATCTATTTTTGGCGTGGACGAAAGAAAATAAAAAAGAAATTATTGGAATCGATAATATTGAAGGGAGTGTCTCTCTGATGGACTATTCGTTTCCTAAAAATCCGATCCTCGTTTTTGGTCAGGAAGGCCCCGGTTTATCTGAAGAAATGAAAACACACTGTAGTGCGCTAGTTGCGATTGAACAATTTGGCTCTACGCGCTCAGTAAATGTAGGCGCAGCAGCAGCGATTATTATGTATGAATGGGTACGTCGTTATGAAAACAAGTGATTTTGATTACCAACTTGATGATAGTTTAATCGCTGATGTACCACCCGAAATTCGAGGCACAACGTGCCTACTAGCGCTTAATAAAAAGACCGGTCAATACGAAGATCGTACGTATCTTGATGTAATCGATTATCTTAATCCCGGCGACGTACTTGTGTTAAATGACACCAAAGTTATTAAAGCTAGAATTAAGGCTCAAAAAGAAAACGGTGCAATTCGTGACCTTATACTCATTGAAAAACATGGTAAAACTGACGACTGGCACTTCCATAAGGTTCTGTATAGAAAAAAGATGAATAAAGGTGATGTGCTTCGTGCAGGAAAATATACCCTTTTAGTTGAGGAAATTCTTGGAGAGGGTATTGCACAAATTAAATCTGACAAAGATTTACTTGAATTAGCCCAAGAAATAGGTACGGTACCCTTGCCTCCTTATATGCATCGAGAAGCAACTGCGCTTGATATCGAACGATACCAAACGGTATGGGCAGATGATGCTGGCTCTGTCGCTGCGCCCACAGCAAGCCTTAATATGACAGCAGAGGCCCTCAGCAGCATTGAACAAAAGGGAGTTATCGTTTGTTATGCCACGCTTCACGTAGGGCTAGGCACTTTTTTGCCAATACGGGTTGATGATGTCACTACACATACGATGCATAAGGAATTTTTTGTACTACCAAAAGAAACGATTACTTCCATCCGTGATGCAAAGAAAAATAATAAACGGGTCTTTGCTCTTGGAACTACGATAACCAGAACGCTTGAATATAACGGAGATTTTATAGCAAGTGATGAAATTGCAGTTGATAAACAGGGCGATGCTGATATATTTATATATCCTGGTTATTCATTCAAGGTAATCGATGGACTCATAACGAATTTTCATGCACCAAGAAGCACCGTCCTAATGCTTACCGCCGCCTTTGCTGGCTGGAATCATCTATTGCCAGCATATAATCACGCTACTGCCGCTCACTATTCTTTTTTGAGTTATGGCGACAGTATGGTTATTTACTAGTTACATCCCACTCATCTCTGTTACAATTACTACCAATGGCAGCATTCTCATTTAAAATTGAAAAAAGATTTGGCAACACACTTGCTCGGGTTGGCGTTATATCGACTCCTCACGGAGACATTAAAACACCTGCATTTATTGCTGGTGGCACAAAAGCTACTGTTAAGGCACTTACGCCAGAGCAAATCCTCAGTACTGGTGCACAATCAGTACTAGCAAATACCTATCATTTGATGCTGCGTCCCGGAGCAGACATCGTGCAGCAAGCGGGCGGGCTTGGAAAATTTATGAACTGGCAGTTGCCAACATTTACTGACAGTGGTGGCTTCCAAGTATTTAGCCTCGGTGTTGCCTATGATAAAGGTATCGATGCAGTTAGCCACAGTCAAAAAGGCGATAAAAAAAATGCTAAAACATCTTCTAACCAGCTCGCTAAAGTGACTGACGCGGGGGTAACATTCAAAAGCCATATTGATGGGTCTTCTCTTTCCATGACACCAGAATCAAGTATGGAATTACAGCACCTTATTGCAGCAGATATTCATATGGCGTTTGACGAATGTCCGGCTCCGCTGTCTGATCGTAGCTATTTGATAGATAGTTTAACGAGAACTCATAATTGGGCGCTAAGATGCCTTAAGCGCCATCAGGAACTAAATGATGAGCATGCAACTCGAAATGAACCCTTACAGGCGCTCTATGGAGTTGTGCAGGGTGCACGGCACGAGGATCTTAGGAAGCAAAGTGCATCATTCTTAGGTTCAAAAGATTTTGATGGCTATGGTATTGGTGGCGTATTTGAACCACAAGAAATTTCTGAAGTTGTTAAATGGGTCACGGAAACATTGCCCGAAAACAAGCCGCGGCATTTACTCGGTATGGGCGCACAACCTGCTGACCTATTTCTCGGTGTTGAATATGGGATTGATACATTTGATTGTGTTGCTCCAACACGTCAAGCTAGGAACGGTGCTATTTACACCAAAAAAGGGCGCGTTAATATTACTAACGCCAAATACGCGACTGATTTTAGTCCGATAGAAGAAGATTGTAAATGCTACACTTGTCAGCATTACACAGTTGCCTATATTAACCATCTATTTAGAGCTGATGAAATACTGAGTGCAACGCTCGCCACCATTCATAATGAGTACTTTGTCATAAGCACGGTTGATGCAATACGAAATTCACTGCTCGATGATACATATTATGAATACAAATATAAATTCTTATCTACTTATTACGGTGATGCCTATAAACAGTTTATG
>CAIRQE010000087.1 GCA_903880655.1 uncultured bacterium | reverse complement strand
CACCCCCGAACAAGATCGAGGTAAAACCCCTTTACCTAAAGAAGTAGTTGAAGAATTAGAAACCGCTGATGAAGCAGAAGACTATTCAGGCAAAGTTCAAACTAAGTTTAAACAGTATAAAAAAGCTTGGCATGATGAACGTAGAGCTAAAGAAGAAGCTTACAGAGAACAAGAAGAAGCGTTAACTGTTGCTCAAAAAATCTTAGATGAAAATAAACGCCTAAAAGCTTTGTTAGAGTCAGGTGAAAAAGAGTTAATTACTACCTACCAAACTCAAGCTGAGTTAGAAGTAGAAAAAGCAAAACGTAACTATAAAGAAGCATATGACTATGGAAGTACCGATGCTATTGTAGAAGCGCAAGCTGAATTAATGAAAGCTACACAAAAACTTGACAAAGCGCAAAATTTCAGGCCTACTATTCAAAACATCGAAGACGATGCACAAGTTTTGCCTCAAAAGCAGCAAAAAGCTGCACAAGTAAGTCCAAAAGTAGCGGAATGGGTAGCTGAAAATCCGTGGTTTACCGACCCGGAAAAAGAGTTAATGGCAAAGTATGCAACTAACTTCCATTATAAACTAGCTGAGAAATACGGCGAAAAGTTTGTAGGAACAGACGAATACTTTAACCAAATTAACAAAGAAATAGCTAAACGATTCCCTGAAGAGTTTGAAGACTCAACTCCCTCAAACGAAGAGGAAACTCCTCGTACATCAAAACTGAGCACGGTAGTAGCATCTGCAAAGCGAAGCACCGCTCCCAAAAAAGTGACGCTTAACAAAACGCAAGTAGCCCTAGCTAAAAAACTAGGTTTAACTACTGAACAGTATGCCCGTGAACTAACTAAATTGGAGGCCTAAGATGGCTCAAACACCTAGAGAAAATACAACACGTAGTACCCAAGAACGTCCTAAACAATGGGCACCAGCTGAACTTCTGCCAGAACCAGATAAACAGCCGGGGTATGCGTATAGATGGGTTAGAACATCAACTCTTAATGAAGCTGATCCTAGAAACCTTTCGTCTAAATTACGTGAAGGCTGGGAAGCAGTGGGTATTGAAGAACAACCGCATCTTAGACTAATTATAGATCCCAATAGTCGTTATAAAGACAACATTGAGATCGGTGGGCTATTGTTATGTAAGACACCTGTAGAGTTCGTAAAACAACGTGATGATTATTATAATCAACAAACACAGGCTCAAACAGAAGCAGTAGACAACAACTTAATGCGCCAAAGTGATCCACGTATGCCTCTTTTTAACGAAAGAAAGTCTACTACTTCATTTGGTCGCGGTTAAACTATTTTATATTTTTGGAGGTTTAAATGGCTTACCCTACAGTAAGTGCCCCTTACGGATTCAAACCCGTAAATTTGATTGGAGGTCAGGTTTTTGCTGGCTCTACTCGCCAGTTGCCTATCTCTTATGGCTATGCAACTAGCATTTATAATGGTGACTTTGTTCAGTTATCTAGTGGTTCTGTTGCTATTTTAGCTAACACTATTGCTAGTAGCACTGCAGTTGGCGTATTTTTAGGCTGTTCGTTTACTGACCCTGTTACTAAACAAAAAAGATTTTCACAATACTGGCCCGGTGGCACTCTAGCGGGTGATGCAGTTGCTGTTGTTTGTGATGACCCGGATACAATTTTTAAAACTGCAGTTGTAACTGCGGCAGGTACTCCTACTATTAGTTCAGGTTCTTATTTATTAGTTGGTCAGAATATGGCTGGTAATACTTCAACTGGTAGTGCTGTTACTGGTAACTCTGCTGGTGGTGTTGTTGCTGCGGCAACTTCTACTGGTAACTTCAGAGTATTAGCTCAAGTTCCTGATACACAAATTAGTACTGGTGCTACCTATGTAAGTGGTACAGGCACAACTACTTTAACTGTTTCTGGTTTATCTATAGGCCAAGTACTTCCTGTTGGTACTGATGTATTCCAATTAGTTAATGGTCAACTACAATTTACTGGTTCTGTATTAACAGCAGCTGCTACTGTATCCTCTACAACGTCTCAAGCGTTGACAGTAAGTGCATCTACAGCAACTTTATCTACATCGAACCCTGTCGTCTTAGTGCAAACTCCTGAAGTGCTTGTAAAAGTAACTTTTGGTGCCCACAGATATTACGTAGCATAAGGAGATTAACTAATGTCTATTTCACGTTCACAACTTTTAAAAGAACTATTACCGGGCTTGAATGCTTTGTTTGGTTTGGAATTCGCGCGTTACGGTGAAGAACATAAAGAAATTTATGAGATTGAATCATCAGAGCGTTCGTTTGAAGAAGAAACTAAACTTTCTGGCTTCGGTGCAGCTCCTGTCAAAAATGAAGGCTCAGCTATTCAATATGACAATGCTCAAGAAGCTTGGACTGCTCGATACAACCACGAAACTATTGCTTTAGGCTTCTCATTAACTGAAGAAGCTATTGAAGATAACTTGTATGATTCTTTATCAGCTCGTTATACTAAAGGCTTAGCTCGTGCAATGTCTTACACTAAACAAGTAAAAGGCGCGGCTGTATTAAACAACGGCTTCAACGCTGCATTTGTTGGTGGTGACGGCGTATCTTTATTTTCTAGTGCTCACACATTAGTTAATGGTGGTACTAACAGTAACATTCCTAGCACTGCTGCTGACTTAAACGAAACTTCATTAGAAGCAGCTGTTATTCAGATTGCTGCATGGACTGACGAGCGTGGTCTTTTGATCGCTGCTAAACCTAAAAAATTGATCGTACCACCTGCACTACAGTTCGTAGCTACTAGATTACTAGAAACTGAACAACGTGTTGGTACTACTGATAACGACATCAACGCTATCAAAAACAACGGTTCAATTCCACAAGGTTACGCAATCAACCACTTTTTGACTGATAACAACAGCTGGTTCTTAACTACTGATGTGCCAAATGGTTTGAAGCATTTTGTTCGTGCTCCAATTACAAATGACATGTCAGGAGATTTCGACACGGGCAATGTAAGGTACCGTTCTAGAGAACGATATAGTTTTGGGTGGTCAGATCCACTTGCAATCTACGGTTCACCTGGTTCTAGTTAAGTTATTGTTTTTTATTAACTTAGGTTAAATTAAGGCTCACTTCGGTGGGCCTTTTTTATTTGTTGTATTTTTAAAATTTAACAGTATACTATTACCTGTATCAAAGACTTTTATAGGAGATTAATATGTATACTGAGTATCCAACAACCCGAAAAGAAGCAAAAGAACTTAAATCCCCCTATTACTTTACAGGGTTACCGTGTAAACATGGGCATATTGCACTACGCAAGCTTAAGGGTACTTGTATGGAGTGCCAAAAAATAGAGTGGCAAGAAACAAACGCAAAACGTGCATTACTTCCTAAATCAGAAGCTAGTAAAAAAGCAGGCAAGAAATATTACGAGGCTAATAAAGAGGTAGTAAAGTTAAGGGCGTTAAGTAGAAAACCAGAGGATATTATAAAATATAGAAAGACATGGAAAGCAGCTAACCCTGATTTAGTAATAGCTAACAGTAAACACCGCAGAACCAAGCACAAACAAGCTACACCTAAATGGCTTACACAAGAACACAAAACTGCAATCAAACAGTTCTATTTAGATGCTATGTTAGTAAGTAAAGTCACTGGAGTACCCTACGCTGTAGATCATATTGTACCGCTTCGTGGTGAGCTTGTTAGTGGCCTTCATGTACCTTGGAACCTAGCAGTTATAACTCGTGAAGAAAACAGCAAGAAATCTAATAAAATCAACTTGCAATCATAAATAAAAAAGAGTATAAGTATCTTTAACCGGGGAACATCCGGCTTATTAGACTGCCCCCGCAGACGCATAGAAGACTGATAAGCTTATACTTTCTATGAAGGAACTTAAAATGGGATTAGCCACACACCTTGGCCCTTGGTTATTGGGCACTGTCAAAAATACTACTGGCACAACTGCTGGTACCATACGTAACACTGGTGTTACTTCTGTAGGTCAAACAGACCCTGTTGCTTATAATGATGCGGCTTCTTCTGTTGCTGTTGTTATTCCAGCAGGATCTTTAATTACAAACATTGCATTATACCAAACCACTAAATTTGCAGGTACTTCTGGCGTAATTACTATTTATTTAAATGGTACTGCTATTGCTGCATCTTCTGCTATAACTGCAGGCGCTTCGGGGATTATATCTTTTACACCAGCATCAGATGCTCAAGTTGCT
>CAIRQE010000086.1 GCA_903880655.1 uncultured bacterium | reverse complement strand
TGTCCCACGACTAATTTGGTATATAACATTAAAAACAAGGAAGCGTTGAGCTTCCTTGTTTTTTTAAGTCACACCGTTAAAGGGTTTATTTACGGGTTTTGTTTTTTCACTCTAGTTTAGATGTTATCTAAGGTCTTCATAGCACTTGGATTTGCAATCGTTCTTTTTATGGTATATCTTGTTGTTAAGATGTATACTCCGTCGTGGTTTGATACAGATACATTTTCTGCGAAAGAAATGCCTGGTCCCGCGCCTTGGATTCATAAACCTATGCCGGTGGAATCTCCGCATGTTATAACTCCTGGAGGGCCGTCTACGCCAGCTATGAAAGCAGCTCCACAGGAAGAGGAAGTTGCCGAGCCTCCGGCTATAACCCCGAGTGATCCGTTCGTTGAGGCAAATAGTTCAAGCGAAATAAAGGATAATCTCCGCCATCCTGAGCGCATGTTTAGCCCCGGTATTCAGCCTCAAAGCACTACATCTGATGTTATGAGCGGTGTTGCATCAAATGTATCGCATGTTACAACCCAGGCTATTCAGACATTTGTACCTGAAATGGCTCAAAATGGTGGAGAGTTTATGAAAGGTATTGCTGCGAATGATACGCTAGGTGATGCAGAATATGCTGCATTCTAATGTCCCACGACTACCGGTGTGACTTAAAAACAAAGAAGCTTAAAAAGCTTTCTTATTTTAAAGTCACGCCGTTAATAGATGTCAAAAATTAGTAAAGAAAAGGCAGAATTACTATTGTCTTTAAAAGACGAAACAACTGAATTTAATCTTACAGATACTATACCGAACCCATGGATGATTTCAACAAAATCTGAGAGCAATGCTAAAAAATATGATGATACAATGGTTATATATTATAATTTTAGAACGGGTAAATATTATGTTTATAGTATAACGGATAAAACACTAAAACTTATACCCTCTTCAGGAGGTACTAGGCGACGCTCACGTAAAATAAAGCGGCGGACGGTGTAAAGAGATAACACCTAGATATATAGAATGGCGGACCTTGAAGATGGAAATTTGCGGTCATCCCATCGTGATATGAGTGCGATTAAACTCAAATTTGCAAACTCGTTTTTACACGATCTGGCAACCCAGTTCGTGGAAACACGTATCAAAGATTGTTGTATTCGGCAAAGACTCCAGCCAGATAAGGAGGCAATTATTAAACGTGGAACCTTTTTTGTCATGGAAAATGAGTCTAGGTCAGATCCTGGATTTCTAATGTTTCTTCCCAAACAACCTGCCGTTTTTATGATGACACGTCCAAGTGGGCGTGATAAGAAAATACCCGCATGGACGCTGCGTATGCGCACAGATATAACACTTGGAGATGGTGGTGGAACTATGCTGATTGCAACACTTGATAAAATTCAGCATACTCTTCGTCTAGAAGATGTATGGGTATGGAAGGGAGAGGATCTATACAATACAAAGACCTTCTCACAACGACGTGCTTTTCTTAAGAAGTTTGTTGAAGAATGTTGGACACCTGATGCGCGTCTTATGGGTGGAATTCAAACTTCACTAGCAAATCCGAAGCCCCTTGCTTCTCTGGCCACAGTGGAAAGTTGCTTTAGTGTTGATTTAATACCCGAGGCTGCTGGAAAACGTCGTTTCTGGTTCCTACTCGAACAACCTGTACAGGGTCCGG
>CAIRQE010000085.1 GCA_903880655.1 uncultured bacterium | reverse complement strand
TGCCCTTCTTTGGTTATCACTGATCTATGCTGTGCTTGTGCTAATGCCATATCTTTACCAGCATCACCATACATCATGGTCATATATTTTACGTTTTCTTCAAAACCTGCTCGTTGTGCCGGATCCATCCT
Source organism: uncultured bacterium (assembly GCA_903880655.1). Taxonomy (GTDB): domain Bacteria; phylum Patescibacteriota; class Saccharimonadia; order Saccharimonadales; family CAIOMD01; genus CAIOMD01. Next base: position 2,609 of record CAIRQE010000085.1, on the reverse strand, counting down.
AGCTGCCGTCATTTGAATTTCAGCGTCTAGCTTTTGTTTTTTCATAATGTCGTCTTGTTCTTTACGACTCTTACCTGTCACTTCTGCCAATCTATCTAATTCTCCTAGATACTCGGCCGCTCCTTGCCTTAATGCTTTATTTGATTCTAAGTCTTTTGCATTGCTTACACCGGCTGCAGATAGATAAGTTATCATTCCTTGATTAGCTTCTTCGGCAGTATAACCCAATGCTAATAATTGAGTGCCTACATCACTACTGAGCATTGCATGACTAAATTTTGCAAAGGCAACAGCACCGGTATTTGCACTACCGCCTAATGCTGTAAGAGCTTGACTATTGTTTTTTATAAGCCCAGAAAATTCACTTAGTGACATGTAGGAATTTTGTGCGGCCATTCGCATTTCAGTTAAGTTACCGCTGAAACTCACTCCGGACGCACTCATATCCTGATAAGATTTCATATTAGTTTCTTGGAAAGAAGCCAATGAAGCAAATCCCTTAATCACTAAACCCAACGGACCTGGTAAATTAGAAAAGTTTGACAATATGCCACTCATAGTGGCTTGACCTGTTGCTAGCTGGTCGGTACTTGAAATTAACCCAGCAAATGATACATTTACAACTTGGGTGGTTGCTGATAGATTTTTCTGAGAAGTATTAAGATTAGCCGAAGTTGAGGTATCAATTCCTGCTTTGCCTGCTAAAGATCTTAATGCATCAGTATTACCTTTGATTTGATTTAACAATGCTTGTAGAGTAGCCTCCGTGGCGGCATTGTTTAACTCAACATTGTCTGACCCTATTGTACCTGTTACTGATGCCATTGTTTTTCCATGGTTTTATGCGTATATAAATACTACAAAGAATATACCCTATATATCTTTAAGTTATTTATTAGGAATTAAAACCATGAGTTCACCAGTTAATCCATTATCAGCATTTATGCGTCAGCCTAAGATTTATATTAGGCTACCTAGCGGAGGCGAATATTGGCCAGATGGAAGCATAGAAATACCAGAAACAGGAGAACTCCCTGTGTACTCTATGACTGCAAAAGACGAACTTATGCTTAAAGTTCCCGATGCTTTAATGAATGGGCAAGCTATTGTAGATGTTATACAGCATTGCATTCCCGCAGTCAAAAATGCTTGGGTAGCCCCTACAATTGATTTAGATGTATTGTTAATTGCTATTAGACTAGCCACATACGGCGAAATGATGACTACTCCTGTTAAATTTGGGGATGATTTAGAACTAGAGTATCAAATGGATCTGCGTATTCTAATGGATCAGTTAATGTCACAAATTTCGTGGAATCCTGTAGTACCTGTTAACGATGAGCTTACTGTATTTGTTCGCCCGTTAAATTATCGTCAACTTAGTTCTGCGGCCTTAAAAACTTTTGAAACTCAAAAGATAATGCAGGTCGTTAATGACGATAAGATTTCCGAGGAGGATAAAATAAAATTGTTCAAAGAAAGTTTTAAGAAACTCACTGATACAACTTTAGGTACTATTACTGATAGCATTGACAAGATCGAAAGTGCACAAGGAAGTACAGATAATCCAGCGTTTATTAAAGAGTTTGTAGAAAATATTGATAAAGAAATATTCAATGTTATTCAGAAACATTTAGAATCTCTTAAAGAAACAAACACCATTAAACCAATGACTGTAGATGTCACCGACGAAATGCGTGAAAAAGGTGTTACTGGAAATACAGTAGATATTCCTATTACATTTGATCCATCAACTTTTTTCGTATAAGGCTTTTGGTTCTTGATATCGATGGTATCAATGAAATGGTCAAAGACTATGAACTAGAATCAAAAGCCATTAAAGACGAGTTGTTTAGGATATGTTGGTATATGAGAGGCGGTGTTACCTACTCAGAAAGTCTAATGTTAAGTTACGAAGACCGAGAAATAATCTCTAGGATTATTGAAAAGAATTTAGAAATTACAAAAGAATCTGGAATGAATTTCTTTTAGAGCATTCTATCTAAAAACCGGCTATGAAATTCTACATGTATTCCCTTGCCCGCGGCTATCTTTAAGGCCATCCTTTCCGCATTATTTTGCAGGGCAGGACTTTTAGCTTTGGCATCAACTGCCGCTTGTTTAATCTCATTGTCTGAAACATTGAAATTTTGATTAGCTTGTACCGTTGATTTCATCTGTTGAATAGCTTGTTGTTGATCAGCTTGGCCTTGAGCCTGTTGCGCGGCCCTTTGTTGTTTTACCTGATCTAAGTCTACTGCTTGTCCTTGATCGGTATTAGGAGTTTGTACCGGAGGTTGCTGAGTTGTTATAGGTTGTCTTTGAACAGGTGCCTTAACCCCGCCAGCTCGGCTTACATTACGTTGAGCAACTTTAGCAGTACGATCTCTAGCTTGTCCGTAAGCATCTTGAGCTCCTTGCCATGCACCCTGGACATTACCTGCGGCTCGACCTACTCCACCAGCTATTTTACCTATACCTTGTCCAACTCCGGCTAGGCTTAATTCATCTAATTGTTGTTCAGCGAGTAGTTCAGAGATATGCATAAAAGTAAAGTCCTAAGTAATAGTAAGTTTATTTATAATGAGCTGACGCTCATTTGCTCTTTC
>CAIRQE010000084.1 GCA_903880655.1 uncultured bacterium | reverse complement strand
TTGCATTCAAAAAGAAAGATATAAGCAAAAACGTAAGACTTCCTTCGACGCTTTTTGTTGAACCATTAAACTTAAAACGGCTCGCTCGATGCGACATCGTAATACCGATTATTGCCGCGAATCCATCTGCAAGTGCAATATGCAGTACCGCAATCGCATACATCCCTTTAACGGTGAAAAATATTGCACAAAGCCCAATAGCGAGCGCATAGAGTAGCTCACCATATGAAGTCCTACGAACACCGCGGATAGAATTAAAAATCTGCAGTCTTTTGGCGACTACAAGCACCACCATAAACAGTACGCTAAGTAGTACGATATAATTTCGTGACATAAACGTGGGCCAAAAGGCTGCAAAGCTTGCCGTTAGAATATGCACAAATTTTCTTGCATATTCCCCTTTTAGGATTTTCTTTTTCCAAAGCAATTCACCGGCTAATAAAATCAGACCAGTGCCCGCAATAGCTATTAAAGTGCCATACATATGGATACCATTATACGCTCAAAATAGAGATGCTATTACTAATTTAAATCAAATTAAAACACCCTCCAATCCTGGAGGGTGTAGTTTTTCTAATTGGTCGGGGATAAAGGACTCGAACCTTCGACCTCGCGGTCCCAAACCGCGCGCGCTAGCCAACTGCGCCAATCCCCGATACTGTCAAATCCGCCCTATCATAACAGATAGAGCGGGGTTTGACTAGTCGGCCTTACTTAGCAAACTCGATTGCTCGAGTTTCTCGAATAACATTTATTTTAATCGTACCGGGATATTGCATGGTTGATTCGATCTTCGTCGCTATATCTCGAGCTAGTTTTATAGCGCTCAGATCATCAATATCTCCGGGGCGAACGAATACTCGTACTTCACGACCGGCACTGATGGCATAGGACTTTTCAATGCCACTAAAGCTGTTTGCAACATTTTCAAGTTCACGCATACGCTCTGCAAAGTTTTCAGCACTTATGTTACGAGCACCTGGACGTGAGGCACTTATAGCGTCAACAACTCGCACAATAAGCGCTTCAGTTGTCGTAGCTTCCATGTCATCATGATGCGCTTCGGCTGCATGGGCTACCGGTTCAGGAACGCCGTACTTCCGTGCCATTTCACCAGAAATATGGTGATGCTTGCCTTCCATTTTATGGGTTAAAGCTTTGCCAAGATCATGGATAAGGGCGGCGTACTTGGTAACTCGAACATCTGCACCAACTTCTTCAGCAATAACTCCAGCAAGATGTGCCATTTCAGTTGAGTGCTTCAATACATTTTGGCCATAGCTTGTTCGATACTTTAACTCGCCTAAGTATTGAAGGATTTCACGGGGTATGCCGACCACACCAACTTCACGTGCTGCGTCTTCGGCTGCTTGTACGACTTCTTTTTGAACTTGTTTCTGTGCCTTGTCTACCACTTCTTCAATGCGTCCTGGATGGACTCGGCCATCCTTTAGAAGCATTTCAAGTGCAACTCTCGCTACTTCTCGACGAACGGGATCAAAGCTGGAAAGAATAATCATACCAGGCGTATCATCGACCATAATGTCGACTCCAGTGGCACGTTGCAAGGCTTGAATGTTTCGCCCTTCTTTTCCAATGATTCGACCCTTCATCTCTTCATCTTCAAGACGTACAGCAGTTACGGTGCGTTCTGCAGTTACTTCACTGGCCATTCGTTCCATTGCACTAACAATAATTGTTCCTGCGGTTTCCTCGGCAAGATCCTTTGCATCAGCCTGAAGTTTCGCTACAAGACCCATAAGATCGTTCTTAATGTCTCGTTCAGTCATCTGCATCAGTTTGTCGGCTGCTTCAGTTTTAGTCAGCTTAGCTATCTTTTCTAGTTTTTCTTGTTGCTTTGTTCGAAGTGCTCTAATCTCATTTTTAAGACCTTCTACTTCATCTTCGCTCTTACGAAGTTTGTCGCCTCTTTTATCGAGCTCATCAAGCTTTCGATCAAGTGAAGTTTCGCGATCAAGAAGTCTGTTTTCAGTTTCCTTGAGTTCTCTTCGTCTTTGTTGCTCTTCTTTTCGAGCAAGCTCAGCTGCTGCAGCAGCATCTTCTTGTGCTTTTTTAATAACGCTTGCTGCTTCTTTATTGGCCTTTGCGAGCGCCTTCTCTGCTTCGTTAGCGGCATTTCCAAGTCGTTTTTTTGTTACTACTTGGCTCGCGCCAAATCCAGCTCCTAAACCTATAACGGTAAGAACCAATGTTATTGGAGTCATGTTCACCCTTTCTATCGGTGCAGATATAGGCTCAAGACATCACTATCACTTCATTAGTCTTGATCTATACCTGATTTACGAAATATTTAATGCTTACAATCAGGACTAACAAATCTCTCAATTAAATCCTATTTATATAATAGCGCTAATTTAAGAACAATTAAACTCTATTATGACTACAGCAGTGGTGGTAGCGAATTAAGAACTAATTCTTGACGGCGTATACAATAAATCGATTATTATACGTTTTTTGGTTTTGGATATATGTTCCAGTGCAAGTCATGAGGTTTAAGCCAGACTTATTGGGATCAATAGATTTAAGTAGATTGTTCATATTAATCGTATCCTTATTTTGAACCGAGGTAGAGTGAACAGTATAGCTGTGAGTAGAGTCATCCCCCATGGTAATAATGATCTGTGCGCCAGCCTGAATATTCTTAAGCCCCGCAAAGACGCCACCATGAATTGGACCGAGCACGTGACCATCTATAAACGAAGCGCCACTTTGTCCTGGCTTAGCGCTCTGGTTGAACCATGCGGTGTCATATGTATTCGCAGGAGATCCGACTGCACCATCTTTGGTAGTTCCTACTTCTATGACTCGTGCATACACTCCAAGCGAAGGAATAGTAATATATTTTGGTTTATCAGGTGCTACGCTGTAGGCTGCCATAGAATTGCTCGTGGGCTTTGCCTCGCTTACAGTAGCTGCACTCACAGGAGTAGTCGCGCTTGAACTCGAAGTCGAATTAGAAGGATTTGCATTTTGATTTGCAGCTTCTACTGCTGCCTGCGCTTGTATTGCTTTTGTTACCGCAAGACTATGCAGGTTTGTATAAATTCCGAAAGAGAATAACCCAACCGCCATAATCGTAAGCACGAGAGGGGTGATTCTTAGTTTCGAACTTACGCCATTTGTACTTACAAATAACTTCCTTATGAATGCAATCGGTTTTGGATCAATTCTAATTTTTCCTGAATAAATAGGAGAGAATAGCTGAGGATAGACTGCAACTGCGGCTGGTGATGCAGTGATCATGGGACTAGCTTGATTGCTAGCACTGGGTGGTGAATATTCTTCAATTGTGGGAGGTGAATAGCTTACTTGCGAGGTTTCCGCTTGCTCTGCCTGAAGATAGACTCGGGGTTTTGAGACATTAGCTACATCCTGTTGTTGATCCCAAGTTTGTTTTTTTGGCGCTCCAACATCAAAATTCAGCGGATCTTTCGATACTTTATTATTTACTGTCGGGCGTGGATTTCTGTACTTAGGACGCACAGAACCAACCATTGGCCGAGGCTGGTAACTAGTGAGCTGTTTACGAGGCGTGCTCGCGTAAATATTTTCTTCCATTTTTTTGTTGTAAATTTTTGTTGTTTAAATCGCTACTACTACTAGTCTAATATTCTCTGTAGTTTTGTCAATCTAATTTTTTGTGTGCAGTGTACTCATTACAACAGTTATACACTCTTATTTCACTTTTTGGGCGTAGTGGTAAACGCATCGGAACCATATTCGGGAATAGCAACTTTTTCGTCCTCTTGGTTTAGCAGTCTTTTGATGGCAATTTGTCTCCAATTTTCGCCCAGAGCAGCAATGATAGGGACCTTGAGACTGAAAGCGAGTGCATTAGCGACGCTCATGCCGATCCTGAGGCCGGTGAAACTTCCTGGGCCCTTGAAAATGGCGACACCCTGTATGTCTTCCCATTTCTTGCTATTTTGCTCAAGCAGTTGAAGCATCTTTAGATGAATCGTATCGGCAAGTTGTCGGTGTGCTTCCCAAGTGATAGTGTCAATTTTTTTCTGATCCTGAAAGAGCGCTATTTCCGCCACCGGCGTATCCGTTTTAATGCTAATAATTATCACTCGTTTATTCCCTCTAAAATATAAGTACTATCTTTGGGTAGCTGTACTTCTAGTTTTCGACTGTTTTCATCGATAGCAGTTATGGTAATCGTGATTCTCTTTTTTGGCAGCACTTCTCGAACGACATCACCCCACTCAATAATACTGACTGCCCGAGGGTCATCAGCTACTTCAGCTAATTCATGCGCTATAAGCCCGGGAGTAGCGAGTCGATAAAAATCAAAATGATGAATCAAGAACTGGGGGGTCTCATATATTTTAGAAATAGTGAACGTCGGACTGGAAACTTGATCTTCACTCTTTGTGCCGCGCACTAGACCACGAGTAAACGTAGTCTTTCCCCCTCCAAGATCTGCTATAAGTTCGATACATTCACCGCCCTTAAGATTGTGTCCAATTACTTCAGCAAAAGCCTCAGTTTCGGATTGTGAATGAGTTAGCTTTGTCAAAATTTCTTCATGCATATTTTAAAGCTTACCCTGCTGTGTCCATATTAGGCAATGGCGGAAACATCATTTTTTTGTGTACAATAGAACCGTTATGCTCATGCTTTCATCACAATTTACAGCAGTTCCAATACTTAGTTTGCGCGTCGGGGGCCGTATTGCTACGACGACTGAAGCTATTATTAATCCCAACAATCTTCATATTGACGGATTCTACTGTCAGCCTGGCAACCAAAAAGAACAACTTATTCTTCTAGACATGCACATTAGAGATTTCACCCACAAAGGGATTATTATTGATGACCATAGCGCACTAAGTGAACCCGAAGATCTTATTCGGCTAAAAGAGATTATAGACATTCACTATAATTTAGTTGGAAAAAATGTTCTGGTGAATAAAAAGAAGGTCGGTAAAGTTCGTGATTATTCTTTTGATCAAGCGAGCCTATTTATTCAAAAGATTTATGTGCAACCTTCACTATGGAAAACGATTAATGTAAGCGACCTCATTTTTGATCGAAAAAATATAGTAGAGGTAACCGATAAGTATATCGCTTTTCAGGGACCCGAGGTGACGGTGCGTGAAAAAAAATACACTACGAATGCCTTTCAAGCGAATTTGTCCGCCAGCGCATCAACTACATCTGAATACCGATAGCCCTGACGAAGCAAATAGGTAGTTAACTTTTGACTATCTTGATACTTTGTCTGTTTTTGTTTTTTTTCAACCAGCATCATGAGCGCCGATTTGTCGGTCACTGATTCTTCCAATAAAAGGGATTGAATAATAGCAGTATCGACACCCTTTTGTCGTAGTTCCTGTCGAATAAACTGTTGGCTTTTTTGCTTTGCCCTTCTTTGATCGATCCACCAACGCGTAAAAGATTGATCACTCTGATACCCTCGTGATATAAATTCATCCAGCCATGCCCTTGCCTGTTCACCATCGACCTTCTTTCGCCTAAAATAGTCCATGACTTCTTTTTCTGAATGAGGTCGAATCATCAGCCACTCCAGCGCTCGTTGCCGCAACTTTCCATCAAGCGATAATTTTTCAAATTTCTTTACATCTTGCTCGTCAATTTCAAGTTCTTTTTTTACCTTATGCTCTAGTACCTGGTCAATTGTTAGCGAAAAGCAATATTTGCCATCCAAAAAAACGTTTACCCTATTGGGATTTTTAACTTGAGCAGAAAGCTTCGTGATCTTCATTGCTAACCAATTTTGCGGACGAGTGAAATAAAGATGACGCCCATGATACTAAGCCAGCCGAGCTCAATCGTCCAACCCCAGGTTCTTTCACCCCACTGAATAGCCGTATGAAACCGTGTTAAAATATTTTTCTTTGGAACCGCTTTCTTTTTCAGTTTCAAGAAGAGTCGGTAAATCCAAACGACGTCCGGTATGGTAGCGAGGGTCATTGCAGCAATAACTAAATACCGAAAATGGCCGGTCACGAGAAGCACTGTCAGCCATAATGAACATAGCAAAATGAAATCTATCGTATACATGGTGATGAATTTCTTATCTATGTCCTTCCCTTTGGTGTTGCCAAAATGAGGGAGTGCATCAAGCACAAAGTGGGACAAAAGAGCAATCGGGAGTATCCACCATGATTTTGTTACCAGCGCCAGATTTGCTGCTGTAATAGAGTGATTTGTGGCGGTCATTTAAAACCTTATTTAAGCAGGCGTGACTGCTGCGCGAACAGCTTTTTCAATTTTCTTAAGATCTTCTTGATGATCAATTAAATATTGCTTAGCCGCTTCACGGCCTTGGCCAATTTTACTACCCTCATATTCAAACCATGCGCCACTTTTTCCAACGATGCCGTGCGTTACTGCAAGATCAAGCGTGTCACCTTCACGGCTGATACCAACGTTATACATAATATCGAATTCTGCTTCTCTGAATGGCGGAGCAATCTTGTTCTTCACTACTTTGACTCTTGCTCGATTTCCAACAACTTCTTCGCCGCTCTTAATCTGACTAATTCTTCGAATATCCAAGCGAACTGATGCGTAGAACTTTAATGCATTTCCACCCGTTGTCGTCTCTGGGTTACCAAACATAATACCGATCTTCATACGCAACTGATTAATGAAAATGACCGTGGTGTGGCTTTTGTTAATAACACCGGTTAGTTTTCTTAGCGCCTGACTCATGAGTCGAGCTTGCAAGCCCATGTGAGAATCACCCATGTCGCCTTCGATTTCTGCTTGCGGAACAAGAGCTGCAACAGAGTCAACGACAATAAGGTCAACAGCGTTACTTCGCACTAAGGTTTCGACGATCTCAAGCGCCTGCTCACCATTATCTGGCTGAGCAACAAGTAGTGTTCCAATGTTTACTCCGATTCGTTCTGCATAGGCAGGATCAAGCGCATGCTCTGCATCAATAAAGGCAGCCGTGCCACCCTGCTTTTGAATTTCCGCTACAGCATGAAGGGTTAGTGTTGTTTTACCACTGCTTTCTGGACCGTATACCTCAACGATTCTTCCTTTTGGAATACCACCACCGAGTGCTAAATCCAGACTAAGGCTTCATGATGAAAATGTTTCTACATCAATCTTATGGTCAGCGCCCAGTTGCATAATAGCGCCAGCACCAAATTGTTTTTTAATCTGATCAACTGCTAAATTAAGCGCCTGATCTTTACCACTTGCGTTAGTGATCTCAGTTAATGTCGTATCTTTCTTTGCAGATTTTTTTCCAGCCATAGTACCTTACTCCCCTTTATCAACCGTTAGTGTCAGTTTCCTCATTATAGCAAAACTGGTATCATCTCGAGTAATAATATTGTAAAAATATAAAACGCTTACTCTTATTTGCGCTATACTAGTAGAGTACTATGCAAACACAAGAAAAAAAGCCTATTGCTACTACAGCTCGACTGCAATCTATTGTTGACTACGGAATTACATTAGGCGCCAAAGCAATTCATCTTGAGCCACGAAAAGGTTCTATGGCAATACGCTATAGGGTTAATGGTTCACTAAAAGAAGAACGTCATCTATCTTTAAGTGAATATAACGCTCTCATTGCTCAAATAAAACTGAAGTCCAACCTTAAGATAACTGAGCATGCGAGTGCCCAGCAAGGAATTTTCCATCACTCTTTCAAGAAAAACGCCTTCAAGGTATCCGCTACTGTGCTTCCCATTTTGGAGGGAGAAAAAGTGGTTTTGCATATTCAGCACACCAATCCAAAACCGCCAACACTTGAGTCTCTTGGCTTCTGGGGTCAAAGCCTAAAGACTATCCAGCAAACACTCTCACTTCACCGGGGTCTCATTATTGTCAGTGGCAAAAGAAATACTGGAAAATCGGCAACGCTCTTTTCGATGCTCTCTACCCTTGCAAACAGTGGCCTTTCTGTCGCTACCATAGAAGATCCCGTCAGGCATGTCATCAAGGGCGCGCATCAAACACAAGTAAATCACAAGAACGGTCTCACCACTGAAATGGGACTACGAAATATATTACTTCAAGATGCCGATGCAATACTTATCCAACCACTCCATTTAAAAAATATAAGTGAGCTCATTGAAACAACGATTCAAAAAGGTCACCTACTGTTTGGATCGCTTCATGCGGTAGATAGCGCTGAAGCCATTCACCATCTCGTAAATAGTGGCCTCGATAAATATACCGCAGCAAAACACATTCAATTAGCCATTACTCATGATCAGGTTAGAACTCTTTGCAATAATTGCAAACAAGCCTACGCACCATCCGAAGAAGAAGTTAAGATGCTGCTTCGTGAATTTTCTAACAATGAGAATCTAGCAATTGAGCGATTACATATTCTTGAAATGGCCGCAAAAGACAGCGGAATCGCAGCAGAGAGAAAATTATCAACAACCTACGGCAAGATTGAACAGCTTTGGAAAGCTCGCCCAAATGGTTGCCAAAACTGTAACTACAAAGGCTACAAAGGTTCTATCGGCGTTTTTGAAATAGTACAAAATGGAATTGAGCTCCAGAAGATACTTCTCGCTAATCTCGGAAGGCAATCACTGAGGGATGAAATTAAGCGTTCCTTAGCTCTTTCTACAAAGCAGGACGCTATCGTAAAAATGCTTCGAGGACTCACCTCGATGAGTGAAGTTATGCGACTACAGACTATACGGGAACAAGATTGACAGCCCGATTACGGAGCATATAATAACCTATGAAAATGACACATAAAAAACAGAACCAGCAAGGATTTACAATAATTGAAATGCTTATTGTTGTATTAGTTATTGGAGTTCTAGCAACGCTTGTTGTCGTTACCTTTAGTGGCATTCAAATGAAAAACAGGGATAACAAGCGAAGAAATGACGTGGAAGCAATTGCGATGCAGCTAGAAGTATACAACGCGTCGCACGGCGCATACCCAGCACTTGCAGAGCTCTCAAGCGAAAATTGGGTGCAGAAAAATCTTAGAAACCTAAATACTAATCATCTTCAAGCACCAGGATCAAAAAATGCTGATTCACTCTCAAGCACTCTATCAATTAGCACCTACCAGTATGTTCCGGGTCCAGCTGGTTGCACGACAGCCAAGACAACTTGTACCACCTTCACTCTCAGTGCAAAACTTGAATCCAATAACGCACAACCAATCGTTGTCAAAAACGTCTCTAATTAATAGTGGTTGTGGTCGCTGGAGCGACTGTTATGTAAGCGGTTTCTGGTTGAACCCGTTTGTCCGGTAGCAATCATAAAATCATCTTTAGCATGAAGTATTATCTTTGCTACTCGATGAGGGTTAGGACAATAATTAAAGTAGAAGTTTGTCTGCTCTCCAGCAGTCTCTATATTTAGTACTCCATAGCTAAACAAATTTGAAAAGATTCCTTTTTGTTCGCTGGTTACATCTTCAACATTAGCAAGTGAAAGTTGTGAAACTTTTCTGTTGAGCAGTCCATTTTGAATTATTTGAACGACATTTTTATCGGTTACCGTTAATTTGCTCTTACGATATACAAACGTTGCAAGAGAAAGAATAAGCCCGATCAAGAAAACCGCGAAGACAGATAACATACCGACCGTGCCGTAATTTATGGTGGTTCCCCCAAAACTTGGCAACATAATACTTATTCCAAAAAGAGCGAAGGCAAGGCATAGGAACGAAAGAATATAAATAAAGATTATGCCGAATGGATGCTGGTGCACGATACACATAATTCGCTCATCGTTTCCCACATCCTCAATTGTCTTGAAGTATTCGGATTCTCGATAACTTTTGCCTGCGACCATAAGTTACACCTCCTACATGTAGTATAGCAGATAATGCTAACTACGCTATATATTGTGTTTTTTGCCTAAATGCTTGTACGCCTTGGGTGTTACCTTACGGCCCCTCGGTGTGCGCTCTATGAGGCCAATCTGTAGTAAATATGGTTCATAAAAATCTTCGATAGTTGAGCGCTCATCAGCAATCAGGGCGGCGAGCGTATCGACACCCACTGGACCACCATTATAGTTATCTATAATTGCGCTTAGTAGTAATCGATCTCCCGGATCAAGGCCTAGTTCGTCAATCTCAAGCAACGCCATAGCCTCGCCAGCAATCTTTTCGTCAATCTTCCCTTTTCCGTTTACATCAGCGTAATCCCTTAGTCGCTTGAGGATTCTATTTGCAATTCGAGGAGTTAGACGTGCCCGGGTTGAAATTATTGCTGCTGCTTCAGGTACAATTTCAACGTTCAGGATATCGGCTGATCGATGTACTATTTCAGCGATTTGTTCAGGAGTGTAGAACTCGAGACGGTGAATCATACCGAAACGATCACGAAGTGGTGCAGCGAGTGCTCCGGTTCTTGTTGTAGCTCCAATAATAGTAAACTTCGGCAAATCAAGCCTTAGACTACGGGAGCTGGGCCCTTTTCCGAGCATAATATCTAACTTAAAATCTTCCATGGCACTATAGAGGACTTCTTCAACTGTCCGATTTAAGCGATGGATTTCATCAATAAATAGGATATCGCCATCCTGTAAATTAGTAAGTAGGCTCGCTAAGTCTCCGGCGCGTTCAATGGCCGGACCACTGGTAATTCGAATCTGTGCACCCATTTCATTGGCAATAACACTCGCCATTGTTGTCTTACCAAGACCCGGAGGGCCATATAAAAGAACGTGATCAATTGGTTCACTTCTCTTTTTTGCTGCTGCAATCGTTAGCTGCAGGTTTTTCTTCAATCGCTCCTGTCCGATGTAACTTGCAAAATCCTTAGGACGCAAGCTCGTATCGATCGCCTCATCAATTGGTTCTTTCACCTCAGGATCTACTAATCGTTCTATCATACTCTCTATGTCCTAACCTTTAAGGCTTGTCGAATCTTTTCGTCAAGTGGCAGCGAACTATCTACTGATTCAAGCGCCTGAGCGGCATCCTGCAAGGAGTAGCCGAGCGCAAGCAACGCTTCATGGGCATCATCAAGTTTCGTATAGGATGGCTGGATCAAGAATGCAGTTGCAGACGTACTGGATATAAGACCAACCTTATCCTTCAGGTCAACAACGACTCGTTCGGCAACCTTCTTACCAACACCTGGAGCGGATTGGAGCAATTTAACATCACCTGAAGATATTGCCTGTTGAACGTCTTGCATTGAGCCGACACTTAAAATTGCTAAGGCCATTTTTGGACCAACACCATTAACACTCAATAATTTTTCAAAAAGTTCTTTCGTATTTCTCGATATAAACCCAAATAAGTCATGTGATTGTTCTCTAATATGTTCATAAATATATACGGTGGCTTCTGTGCCTACCGATAATTTTCCCCAATCATCTGCCGATACAAGGAGCCCGTAGCCGACACCATGCACATTCAAAACAATCGTTTCATTAATCTGTTCACTTACTTTACCCGTCAATGTCGCTATCATATCTTAGAGTATAACAGAGAGGCGGTTGCATGCGTGAGCGCTGCAGCTAGTGCATCAGCACAATCATCAGGCTTTGGTATATCTTTCAGGTTAAGCATGACGCGTACCATCTCCTGAATTTGCTTCTTTTCAGCCCGCCCATAGCCAGTCAATGCCTGCTTGATTTGCAAAGGAGTATACTCAACGATCGCACCACCGCCCTGCACTGCGGCCAGCATAATGACACCCCGGGCATGACTAACGCTCATTGCAGTTGTTACATTTTTAGCAAAGAATAATTTTTCAATAGATACTACGTCGGGTTTATGCAAAGTAATAATTTCCGTTAGTCCCTCAAATATAGTTTTGAGACGCAATTCAAGCGCTTGGTGTGCAGGAGTTCGTATCACTCCAGCATCAATCATTTGATGTTGCCTTCCATTGGTTTCGATTACACCGAATCCAACAATTCCCGTCCCTGGATCGACGCCAAGGATTTTCACAGCTAAAGCTCCACGCCGTCAGCTATATCGAAATTAGTGTGTGTTTCGACAACATCAACAAGCTCATCAAGCGCATCCATTAAATTCTCGACTTTTTGTGCAATGATTGGATCGGTGATTTCTATCGTGTTCTTGGGTACGTAGGTAAGCTCTGCTTCGATGATAGGAAGATTAGCATCTTCTATAGCTTTTCGAACTTTTGCGAGTTCCTTTGGTTCTGTATAAACTTGGATTTCACCATCATTTTCCTCTGCATCAATTGCACCAGCATCAAGGATAGTTAAGATTGCGTCGTCACCGGTTGCCTTAACTCGAATAGAACCACGTCTTGAAAACTGAAATGAAACTGCGCCTGGTTCTGCGATATTTCCACCCTTTTTGTTAAACGCATTGCGAACTTCTGGGTAAGTACGATTGATATTATCTGTCGCACACTCTACTAAAATTCCCACTCCGCCGGGCCCATAGCCTTCGTACAAAACTTCCTGTAATTGTGCGGCACTTTTATCTGCAACGCGTGCGATAGCTCGGTCGATATTATTCATCGGCATGTTCGCAGCCTTAGCTTTTTCGATAGCAATAGCTAGAGCAGAATTCATGTCCGGATCGGTGCCACCGCGAGCAGCAATTGCAATTTGATTACCGATACGCGTAAACAAAGCACCCCGCTTTGCGTCAGCTAAACCTTTTTGACGTTTGATTGTTGACCACTTTGAATGTCCAGACATATGTTCTTCCTTTACTTCTGTAGACATTTTATCAGAAGAAATAAAAAAAGACTTCACTCGAAGGAAGCCTTTTAGAGATTTCTCAAAAAAGAGTACGAACATTATTGACGTCTAGACGCTAAAGCGCTACAATTATTTTATGAGTAAAAATGATTCAAAAACAACATTATATTTAAGTTCAAGTGTCAAAAAAGCCTTGAAGAGACGTGTTATAGATACTGATCAAACTATGTCTGAGTATGTGGATAGAGCGGTTGCCTATGCTATTGCTGAAGACCTTGAAGACATCGAAGCAATTAATAAACGACGCGATGAGCCTACTGAAACTCTTGAATCTTTCTTGAAGGCGATCAAAGCTGATGGCCTTATATAAAGTTCAAATTAATAAAAAGGTTCGTAAAAAAGATTTGCCTTCAATTGCCCCAAAAGATGTAAAAAGAATTGTTGATCGTATTCAAAAACTAGCAGATAATCCTTATCCTGTGGATGCAGTTCATTTGAAAGGGCGCGACGAATGGCGCATTCGGCAAGGTGATTATCGTATTCTTTATATCGTTAAGGAGCAAGTTGTTACGGTATTCGTCGTTAAGGCTGGTCATCGACGAGAAGTATATAAGGGTTAGTCATATTCTGGGGCTCCCTTTTCAGGAGAAATAAAAAAAGACTTCGAGTGAAGTCTTTTTGAATTTTGCTTACATGGAGGGCCCAGTGGGACTTGAACCCACGACACCCTGCTTAAAAGGCAGGTGCTCTAACCGGCTGAGCTATGGGCCCACAAAAAAGCTGTTTTATTTTCTCTCATTTACCCCTATTTGTCAAACTGCTATCTCTATTTGCTACGATGTTTTTTGCCA
The DNA here is from genome assembly GCA_903880655.1 of uncultured bacterium. Classification (GTDB taxonomy): domain Bacteria; phylum Patescibacteriota; class Saccharimonadia; order Saccharimonadales; family CAIOMD01; genus CAIOMD01. The sequence continues at coordinate 8,240 of CAIRQE010000084.1, read as the reverse complement.
TGTTTTTTATCATGATGCGGTTTTTTTAGCCACAAAATAACAAGGCTGACGATTATACCGGCAGATAAGATAACTCCCACATAGCTATGAATTTGGCTATAAACGCTACTATCCTGAACGCTGGTCTGTGCAGCATAAGGCAGAAAAGTTGCTATAGCAGAAAAACAAACAATAACGGCAACTGCATACGTAAATATATGCAGTAGAATATCGGCTTTCGCAGCTCGCTTATATATAAACATCACGAGAAGTGCTGGCAAAACGAGTAAAACAATCTGCACGATCGTAAAAATAGGGAGTGGCGATGAAACTTTAGTACTTATGTTGTTTGACACATCACTTCCGACTAAGCCTGCTAATATTTGTCCAACACAAAGTGTAAAGAGAACGAGCGCACCATTACTTCTAAGAAATAATGGCAATACTCCAAAAATAGTGGCGCAGGCTAGGAGTAGGACGAGTGTACTGTTCATGTCCTATAAGCATAACATTTATCTAAAGTGAATCGAAGTACCGACTACAATTTTATTTGCCTGAGCAACGCCTGCATTTACTTCAAGTACATAGCGAGATGCAGTCATATTCTCGTGAATAATCGGGTAATCGCTCGGCTGCAGATTTGTAGCCTCGTAGACCACTTTACCGCTACTGTTAATCCAGATAATATCGAGCGGATACTGCATATCTTTCATCCACATCGCCCAATACCCTTCTTGCTTGAAATCAAACAGCATTCCTTGGTTTGATCCTAGCGAAGCCGTACCAGACAAGCCTTGCACTCGCGTCGCGTTCGTATTCACCTCTTTTATGGCTATCGTCGTCTGCCCGAGTTGCGCATACTTAAAGGGAATAATTGAGCGGATGGCGATGCTTAAAGAAAACAAAAGAACGAGTAAGCTACCTACTAAAAAATAGAGAAAAAATCTATTCTTAAGCGCCGACTCGGTCTTTTTTGTTTCTTTGTTTTGCATTTCTTTCAACGTATTCAATTATTTTAGTGGCAACGTCTCGTCCGGTAATTTTTTCAATTCCAAAACCTGGGCTTGAGTTAACTTCAAGTACTAATGGACCCTTTGCGCTTCGCATCATATCGACACCACAAATATGTAGTCCCATTGCACGCGCTGCCTTAAGAGCAGTTTTTTCTTCCTCTGGAGTAAGTTTAATAGTTGAGCCGGATCCACCTTGGTGAAGATTAGATCGGAAGTCATCATCAAGACTTTGCCGCTTATAGCTTGCAACAACTCTTCCGCCAACAACGAAAGCACGAATATCTGTACCTGCAGATTCTTTAATAAATTCCTGTACGAGGAAGTTCACGCCTTCAACATAAAAAGCTTGCATCACGGCTTGAGCTGCCTTTTTGGTCTCAGCAAGCACAACTCCATTTCCGTGAGTACCACGAGCAACTTTAATGATCACTGGTGCTCCACCAGCCTTATCAATAACGTCTTCAAGATCGGCTGTTTCTCGAGCAAAAACAGTCTTTGGAATTCCGACTCCTGCCTTAGCGATAAGCTGATACGATCGAAGCTTGTCTCTTGAACGAGTTATAGCGATTGAACTTGCAGTCGTATATACACCTTGCATCTCAAATTGACGAACAACAGCAGTACCATACTTCGTATAACTTTGAGCGATTCGAGGAATAATGGCGTCAAAACCAGTAAGTGGTTCACCTTCATAGTGCACAACCGGGTTATTTTTTTCTACCGTCACATAACATTTAGCATAGTTAATAACCTGGACTTCATGCCCACGTTCAAGCGCAACTTCTTTAAGCCGTTTAGTGGAGTAGTTGCCTGATCCTTTTGAAAGTATTGCTATTCTCATAATTAATTTCCTATCTATCGAACCTTAACTGTTATTCAATGTTGCGTCAACCAAAAAATTGTACTGCCGTAAAAATTTACTACCAATAAGTAGGGGATATTTCATAGAACTTCTATCGGACAAAGATAAGGTAATGTCGTAATTTTGCTGCCCTATAACTATTTGTGTAGTTATGAGATAACGCATTTCAACGTCACCATTAGAACTTTTAACTTGTTTTTTTGAAAATTGATCTGTCTCTATGACAACTTCAGGATGATCAAAAGGTGAAAAAACTACTGATTTTTTACCGTCCTGATCACGCTCAAAAATTTTAGTACAGTGAAAAGCACCAGAGTATGCTCCAGTGTCTATCTTTGCAACAATATTATCTATTCCAAAAAACGGAAAAGATACACGTTCGTAATTACCTATTATTGTCTTTGCATTCATACGTATAACCCTTTTGGTTAATTTGCATATTATAGCATAATTATTAATTTTTATCAATACATCTTAGTGACATAAGCAACTTCTTTTTCAGACGTAGGATTAAACTTGCCAATCATTACAAAATCTATGATTTCATCAATAGAAACTCCACTTTTTCGCTGTCCTAAAAGATAACTACAAATAGCATCAAAACCCTCTTGATACACAATATCTTTGGTAAAAACACCGATGGCATCTTCGGTTCCAGGGGTTCCTCGATAAATGCGATTAACGTGTGCTCGAGCCTTCGTTTCCACCTCACTTTGTGCATAATTCACATCTGTTTGTGAGCGAAGCGTTTCGCGCATTACAACATACTGCATTAGTTCGGGTCTCGGTACCATGGTCTCCCCCAGGGTTCCAAGCGCAATCGCAATATCTATGTATCGATCCGCATTTTTCTCTGGCATTTGTTTGGTGATCGCATATTCAAACAATGTGCCAAGGCCTTCTTCGGTATCGAGGTAATCAGGTAATCCAAAAGCAAGATTTTCATCTATTTTGGCTCCATTAATTGATCTAAGCGCGTGCACAAGAAGTTCGTGACAGAAAAGACCCTTTAGTTCCGCGTTCGTCATTGCGGCACGATTTTTTCCAAGCTGCAACGTTTTAGTTTCTGGGTCTACAGATATTACATCTTTATTTGAAATAATTTTAACCTTCCACGAACTGAAACCCGGTTCAATATCCTTCAGTTTCTCAAGAGCAGTTTCAATTTTTTCCTTTGCCTCAACTATAGTATTTTTCTCATCTATATTTTCCTTAGTGAATACATCAAGCGCCTCACTATAGCGTTTATGGAGAAATCCCGAAATATCAACTAAGAGATTTTCGATTGATTCGGTTTCATGCTCCTCGCTACTCGCCCGGGTATCACGTGAGCGCTTTGAATCGAGCCATGCAAGATATTCTTCTAGTAGTACTTGATCAACTTGCTCACTATTTTTAAATGCTTCAAATTGCTGAATGTGCTCATTTAGTAATTGGTTAGCTCTCTTTTTTAAGGGAGCGCCAAATATTTCTATTGATGCTTGCGTGTATCTATCAAGCCAGCGAGCCTGCGAAGACTCACTAGAAGCATTCATGGCGTTATGAGCGGTCTTTAGAAGATAGTGGTAGGCAAGTTGCCGAGTGGCTGTTTTTTCTTCAATAGAATGAGGCTGTGCGCTTAGAACTTCCTCAAGTCTCGACTGTTCGTAAGGCTCATTCTTCTCAACTGTCTCCTCAAGAAGTTCATATTCTAAACTATCCCCTAAATCAGTAGGAGTAAGTGGTTTTAGGATTGAAATTATTTTAGGTGCTTTGGCGTGTCGAGGCATCGTTACGTATTAGCCTTCATAACCCGCATAAAAGCAAAACCAATGACACTAACAATAACTATGATTATCGCTATAAGCATTGGAATAAAACCTTGCTGATTAATTTTTCCCATTCTACTTATGATTATGAATTGAAAGAGATATTTTGTCCACTACTTAGAAGAATCGTCGTTTGCCGGCTTCTTTTTGAAAGGTTTCTAGCAATTCTTTTTGTTGCTTCGTAAGTTTGGTTGGCGTCGCAACATCAATCGTAACGATGTGTGGACCACGGCTAGAATTCTTTGGGTGAGCAACACCGTGACCTGAAATCTTGAAATCGGTACCACTTTGTGTCCCGGCTGGAATTTTCATAGTAACCGAACCGTCGACTGTCGCAACCTTCATTTCGCCTCCAAGCGCTGCTGTCACCATATCAATTGATTCATGGCTTAAAATAATATCACCTTCGCGAGTAAATTTCTTATGTGACTTCACTCGGACGAATACATACAAATCACCTTTTGTACCACCGCGTACCGCTTCGCCGTATTCGCGAAGTCGAATGGTTGCGCCATCATCAATTCCTGCAGGAATTTTTAAATCAACCGACTGTTCCTTGCGCTTAACACCACGTCCATGACAAACACTACAATCTTTTTCGGGCTTTTTTCCTGTTCCATGGCAATCGTTACAAACACGAGCCTGCTGAATATTACCAATAATCGTTTGCGTTACACTCACTACTTGACCAGATCCCTTGCAGGTTGGGCAGGTAACTACTTCAAAACCAGGTTCTGCACCATTCCCACTGCAGTGTTCGCAAGCAGCGTCTAGGTTAAGATGAATCGTTTTCTCTACGCCAAATACTGCTTCTTCAAATGAAAGCTCTAAGGCTGTTTCAATATCTCGCCCTCTCTGGCTCTGCTGTTGTCGCTGTTGCGATCCTCCGCCAAAGAAGCTGCCGAACATATCGCCCAAATCACCGAAATCAAAGTTCATATTCTGGCCATTAAAATTAAAACCACCGCCATTAAAATCGTAGGCTCCGCCGCCACCACCATTACCACCAACGCCTGCATGACCAAACTGATCATAACGCTGCCGTTTGTCAGAGTCTTTTAAGATTTCATAGGCTTCATTGAGTTCTTTGAATTTTGTTTCGTCACCACCCTGTTTATCGGGATGATGTAAGACGGCAAGACGGCGGAATGCTTTTTTAATTTCATCCGCCGATGCGTCTTTAGAAACGCCTAGTACTTCGTAGTAATCCCGTTTTGCCACAAGCGCGCTCCTTTAATTTGCTTACTTATTTTTTATCTTTCTTTTCTTTCTTGTCTTCTTTTTCTTCTACAACTTCGCCTTCAACTGGACCATCATCTTCTTTTTTCTCTCCATCAGCTGTTTTTTCAGCAGACTCATACAGCTTTGCACCAATTGGCATCATTGTATCAGAAAGTTTTTTAGCGGCTTCTTCTAGTGTATCCTTTTCGTCGCTTTCAAGAGATTTCTTTGCTTCTTCTACGGCTTCGTCGAGCGTCTTTTGATCTTCTTCAGAAACCTTGTCTTTGTTATCTGACTTTAGTTTTTCTGCCTGGTAAATTGCATTTTCAAGCATGTTACGTGCATCAACTGCCTCACGTTTTTTCTTGTCAGTTTCTGCATTTGCTTCAGCTTCTTTTCGCGCTTTTTCAACATCTTCTTTAGATAGATTTCCGCTGTTTTGAATTGTAATACTTTGTTCCTTATTCGTTCCTTTATCTTTAGCAGTTACATTTAAGATTCCATTTGCATCCAGATTAAAAGTAACTTCAATTTGCGGAACACCTCGTGGTGCAGGTGCGATTCCATCAAGTACAAATCGTCCGAGCGACTTATTGTCTGCAGCCATTTCACGTTCACCTTGTAACACATGTATTTCTACTTGTGGCTGGTTATCTGAAGCAGTACTAAATACCTCGCTCTTTGATGTTGGAATAGTAGTATTTCTCTCAATTAGTTTTGTACTTACGCCACCCATTGTTTCAATTCCAAGGCTAAGTGGTGTCACATCAAGAAGTAATACATCCTTAACGTCTCCAGCAAGGACGCCACCTTGGATAGCGGCACCAAGAGCAACTACTTCGTCAGGATTGACTCCCTTCATCGGTTCTTTTCCAAAGATCTTTTGTACTTTTTCTTGCACGGCAGGCATTCGTGTCATACCACCAACAAGAATTACTGCATCGATATCACTTGCCTTGAGACCCGCATCCTTTAATGCTTTTTCGCATGGTGCGGCGGTTCGATCAACAAGATCAGCCACTAAGCTTTCGAGCTTTGATCGAGTAAGCTTAGTTTCGAAATGAACGGGACCATCTGCAGTTGCAGTAAGAAATGGAAGGTTGATGGTTACTTCATTTGTTGTACTAAGTTCAATTTTAGCTTTTTCACCTTCATCGCGAAGTCGTTGCAGTGCAGCTTTATCATCTGAAATATCTTGGCCATTTTCTTTTTTAAAAGTTTCGATAAGGTAATTAACGATTACACGATCAAAGTCTGCACCGCCTAAATGTGTATCACCATTGGTACTTTTAACTTCAAAAACACCATCACCGAGTTCAAGAATTGAAACGTCAAACGTTCCACCACCAAGATCATAAACGGCAATCTTTTCATCTTTGCCACCCTTATCTAGTCCATAGGCAAGTGCCGCAGCTGTTGGTTCATTAATAATTCTTTTTACTTCAAGTCCAGCAATTTTACCGGCATCTTTTGTTGCCTGTCGTTGCGCATCATCAAAATAGGCAGGCACCGTAATGACTGCTTCATTAATAGTCTGGCCAGTAAATGCTTCTGCGTCAGCCTTAAGTTTTGAAAGCACCATTGCACTTAGTTCTTCAGCGCTATAGTCCTTATCACCCATCTTCACTTTAACGCTTTGTCCGCTCTTTACCATTTCATAGCCCATGAGCTTAATATCTCGCTGTACTTCTTTATCTTCCCAGCGTCGTCCGATCAAACGCTTCATTTCATAGATAGTGTTTTTTGGATTTGTTACGCTTTGTCGTCGTGCTAATTGTCCAACTAAACGTTCGCCACTTTTATTAAGTGCGATGACACTTGGCGTTGTTCGATTACCTTCAGCATTAGCAATAATTTCTGGGTTACCACCCTCCATAACTGCCATTGCGCTATTTGTTGTTCCTAAGTCTATTCCTAAAATTTTTCCCATATATATTCTCCTTATTCTATTGTTTCGTTACGTTTACCATTGCAGGGCGAATGATTTGCTCACCAAGCTGGTAGCCCGGCTGCAGCACTGCTGCGACAACTTCATGTTCACCCGTTGCTTCTTCGTTCATACTGACTGCCTCATGTTGATTAGGATCAAAAGCCTCCCCTTCAACTCCAATTTTCTTAAGTCCGATAGAAGCAAGTTGCATCTCAAGCTGCAAAGCAATTGATGATACTCCCTTTACCCAGGCATGATCTTTAATATCTGCTGGCTCGTGAGCGATTGCTCGCTCAATGTTATCCAACACCGGAAGGAGCGTCAGTACCGCCTGCTCTTTTCCTGCTTGGATAGCACGAAGTTTTTCTTCTTCGCTTCGTCTTCGAAAATTTATAAAGTCAGCTTGAACTCGCTGCAAATCAGCAGTGAGCTCAAGCACTCTTTCGTCATTCTTTGATGTCTTCTTTGGTTCTTTTGTCATAATCTACTCCTTTTTCTTTAAAATAATGCAGCCTCAAGCGTAATACCGGTATGGCGAACGAGATTCATCACCGACTTGTAGCTTTGCCTCGTTGGACCAACGATTCCAATGTAACTTCGATCACTATAGGGGCTACTGAATCGGCTAATAATTAAGGTACAGCCACTTGTTTTTCCGATTGGATTCTCTTGCCCGATATAGACGCTAAGCGGCTCATTCGGTTGTGCCTCGCGAAGCCACGGCTCTAGATTATCGAGCAGCTGGGCTACTTCATGTATGGCGGTACCGCTCGCAAATTCTGGTTGCGAAAAAAGATTTGAAATACCACTCATATACAGCTGATCACCAATGGTCGCTATGCCGAGATTTTGCGTTATTGATACAAGGCTGTCGACTGCAGACTTAATGGCTTGTACTGCTTCACCGGCACCATTAACTCTGGTATCAATCGCTCTCGCATTGCGATTGATCTGTGGAGCAGTGAGCGCAAACTCATTTGCTTCATTCACCTGATTTACGTAAAACCTATACCCTTTATCTGTCGGTACTCTTCCAGCTGAGGTATGTGGTTGTTCTATGAGACCCATTTCTTCCAAGCGCGACATTTCACTGCGGATTGTTGCTGATGAAACGCCAAACATATTAGCTAAGAGAATTGAGCCAACTGGCGCAGCAACTTCGGCATACTGCTCAACGATGGCGTTTAAAATCTTAACTTGTCGTGGTGAAATCTGCATAGTTTTTTTTCTAGTACCATTACTAGTTTAGAAAATTAGCACTCTACTGTCAAGAGTGCTAATTATTTTATTCTTCCCTGTTAAATATTATTTTTTTGCCGTTAATTCGTGTAAAAGTTGTTTCGCGTGCCTTATTGCTACTTGTTGATATGCTCCGTGGTCAGTCTTTTGAACAATCTCATCAAGCTGTTGCGCGGCACCCTCAAGTG
>CAIRQE010000083.1 GCA_903880655.1 uncultured bacterium | reverse complement strand
GAACCAGATTCACGAAGGTCGGCTAGCTGTGGAATCTGGGGGCTTCTAGATTCTACAGAACGACTTAGCTGACTCAGTGCAAGCACCGGTACGTTAAGCTCACGGGCTACTGCCTTGAGTCCACGGCTGATTTCAGAAATTTCCTGCACCCGATTGCCATCTCCACCAAAGCGTGAACCGCCGCTCATAAGCTGCAAGTAGTCGACTACAATAAGACCAAGTTGTCGTTGATGCTGTTCCCTTCTTGCTTTGGTTCGCATATCGCTCACCGTTATACCCGGAGAATCATCAATATAGATAGGAGCTTCACTAAGTGTTCCCATCGCCTGACCAATCTTCTCAAAGTCAGCATCAGAAAGATTACCGGTACGGATATTCCAGGCATCAACTCCAGACTCCATTGATAGCATTCTATCAACGAGCTGTTCTTTACTCATTTCGAGAGAAAAAACTAACACTGGTTGATTAGCTTTAGTTGCCACACTATGCGCTAAGTTAAGACTAAGCGCTGTTTTTCCCATACTTGGACGAGCGGCCAGGATAATTAGGTCACTTCGCTGCAAACCAGCAAGAATATTATCAAGATCCTTAAAGCCGGTAGGAACACCACGAATTTTACCTTTATCTTTGTGCAGATCATCAAGTCTTTCAAAACTTTCAGCCAGGATATCCTCGATGGATGATATGTCTTGCTTTACGTGCTGTTGGCTTACTTGGAATAATTGTGTTTCAGCCTCTTCAATAAGTTCCTGAACAGCCATAGACTCATCAAAACCAAGACCAGTAATGTCTTGTGACGCTTTAATTAAGCGTCGTCGTATTGCTTTTTGAGCAACGATGTCTGCGTAGTTTTCTGCATGCGCTGCAGTTGGCACATAATTCGTGAGTTCAGTTAAATAGGCGGCGCCACCGATTGTGTCGAGCAAGCCGTTGTCCTTCAAGTGGTTGGATAATGTTAATACATCGATAGGGCTGTGTTTTTCATACAGCTTTTGCATTGCTTCATAGATTCGCTGATGGCGTTCATCATAAAAGTCGTATGCTGCAATTTTATCTGCAATTCGTACAATCGCATCAACATCAATAAGAATAGCTCCGAGTAAGCTTGCTTCAGCATCAAGGTTTTGTGGTGGAATTTTAGCTGCGTCTACTTTTGTTGCCATATCTTATTCTAACACTTCTGCGGAACCAAAAACATTTCTTATCTGGCCAAGCACAGGGTTATCCTCTTCTAATTCAAGTTTACTCACGAAAGGTTCTAGCGTTGTTTCATTACTTGCAGTCGGTTTCTTATCTTTTACTACGGCCTGAATTTGATAGGATGCAAAGCCTAACTTATCGAGCTGATCGAGTAGTACCTGCTTATTTTTTGATTCATTAATTCTTTTTTGATGAAATGGGAACTTAAATTCAAGATTAATAATTTTTTGAGCTTCATCAATCGTCGGCTTGCACATTCTTAAAATACTATAGATGGTGTTGTGTGTAGCTCTTAGCGAGCCCAGTAATTGATCCCAAAGATTGTCTTCAGATACTGCCGCGTCTTTTTCAATTATTCGAGTTGCCGGTTGCGTGATAGGCATGGATTCAGATCGTTCAGCTACTGCTGGCTCAGGATTTTTTACTGCCTCGCGCTGTTGAGATACTGTAGCGCTAGGTTTAGGAGATTCCCGGTGGTTTGGCGCCGGTTTAGCGGGCTCTGGATGTAGTGAAAGAATATAGCCTATGGTTGCCAGTTCAAGTTGAATGTCTGGCCGTGCTGATAGTGGTACTAAGAGTAGTTCCTCAGCTAGCCTTAATAATTCTTTGGTTACCTCTTTATTTGTCATTAAATTTCGTATTTCACCGAGCAGTTCGTGGGCTATTTGTGAGGCTGTTATGCCACTACTGTAAGCGGTTTCGAGCTCGGTCATGAGTTTGGGGCTATCGCCACTGTCTAGCGCCTCCATAAGTAGTGCAATAACATTTTCTGTTGGTAGTCCTAAGACATCCCGCACCACGGGCGCGTCAATTGTATTGCTCGCATGGCGAATCTGATCGAGTAGGCTTAATGAGTCCCTGAGGCTACCGCCACTATGCTGAGCAACAAGCTGAAGGGCTTCGTCATCAATCTGGATGGACTCTTTATTGGCAATCTCTTTTAGATGTGCCGCAATCGTTTTTTCATCTACAAATTTAAAACTGTAGTGCTGCGTTCGGGATAGAATTGTTTCAGGTATTTTGTGTGATTCAGTGGTGGCAAGAATAAAGATAACATGCGCTGGTGGTTCTTCAAGCGTTTTTAGGAGTGCGTTAAATGACGCAGGACTGAGCATGTGGACTTCATCAATGATATATACCTTGAATTTTGCGCTAACAGGTGCAAACGATACTCTTTCGATGAGTTCTCTTGTTTTTTCGACTCCATTATTTGATGCAGCATCAATTTCAATAATATCTAGCGGGAGATCATCGCTGTAGGGTAGCTTATTTATTTCAAACCCTAAGATTCGAGCGATACTGGTCTTGCCGACTCCGCGAGGGCCAGTAAAAAGGTAGGCGTGACTTATTTGATTACTCTTGATTGCGTTTTTAAGCGCTACAGTCACTGCAGTTTGTCCAACAATCTCATCAAGAGAACGTGACCTATATTTTCTATATAACGCTAAACTCATACAACCCCTTAGTACAAATAGTATACGTGGGCTATGGATATAAGTCTGTTGTAGTAACTACAAGGAAAAAGAGATACTTGGGGAAAACTAGATTAGAGTGCTGCTTCGAGTGCTGCCCACTCTGTATCAACATCATCTTCAGGAACGTTTACGCTAACTTGATCACCAGGCTTTGCCTTAAAGTAAGTAACGCTTGCAAGGAGGATGCGATAGGTCTTATCTCCTACTTCAACAAAGAAGTG
>CAIRQE010000082.1 GCA_903880655.1 uncultured bacterium | reverse complement strand
TGGAAGAACTGTACGCCAACACTGACTACTACAAGAATCATCGCCGGCCAGTAAACCCCTGTTTTTTCCATTGCATGCCGTGTAAGATCGACTACATTGAACAAGGTTTCGTTAAAGCCGTGCATATTAAGCGCAAGATGTTTCATGTAGGGAAGGTGCTGTACCCAGCCGTAGCTATAAGTAAAAAGCGTGTTTGGGGTATGAATAAGTTTAGAGATTCCAGAATAAAGCCCAATAAGGATTGGGAGTTGTACGAGAATAATTCCAATAGAGCCAAAAGGATTAATTTCTCTTTCCTTATAGAGCTCCATCATAAGCTGGGATTCTTTTTGTTTGTTTCCAGCTGCTGCTTTTTTAATGCGGCGCATTTCTGGCTGCAACTTTTTCATCGCCATCGCGTGGTGTAATTGCTTTTTAAGCAGCGGATACATTGCAACGCGTACCAATACCGTAAACAAAATTATGGCGAGTCCGAGGTTATGGCCGGGAAGCAGCGCGAAGATAATAATGAGTAAATTGAAGATTGGCCGAGCAATCAATGCATTGAATAAAACACCAATAAAATGAAACATATATCCCTATTTTACCCTATCTCCACCCCTTTTGTCTAAGAACTCTCGGAGTTTTCTTTATTTATTTTGACCATTTGTTCTATTTGCCGTTTTAGTGAAGCGAATAATTCATTATGGGGCATCGTTATAAACTTTTCATCAAAAATAGTAACCACAATGTCTTGGTTCGTAAGTAGCTTTGGGGCAAGTTCACGAATTGCTTCATAGACCCGTCGGCGTATTCTATTTCGATCAGGTGCCGACTTAGCTACTTTTTTACTTACTACAACTGCAACCCGAAAGGTGTCGTGCTTTCCAGGAACAAAACGCATTGCACAGTAAGGACTTCTTATTGTTTCACCTTTTCTATAGGTGAAATTTAAGCTGTTATGGCCGTGAAACCGATGTTTTTTGGCGAGCAAAATAAGTCCTTAATAACTAATTTTAAGTTTATACATATAGTGTAACGTGTTTTAGCAGTTTTTGATTTAACGAGAAATCATTTTACGACCTTTTAGTCGTCGTCTTTTCAAAACAAGCTTACCTGCACGCGTAGACATACGCTTGAAAAAACCGTGTTCTCGGCTGCGTCGTCGTTTTTTTGGTTGGTGAGTTCTTTTAGGCATAATTTCAGTTGGTTATAGTAGCACGAGAAGAGTGATACTTCAAGGAGTTAAATTATTTGCCCTAGCTAGGGTTTGTAAAAAATACTCATTTAAAGAGAGAAAATCTATTGTTTGTCCACACTACTTAGAACTTTATCCACTACTTATACAGGGGTGGCTTCCCGATGTGTATAACTTTACCCCAGTTATTGGTTGTTACAATACAAAATGAACAATTTTTCAAAAAACTGTGGAAAACTATTCCCTGCTCTTGTATAGTTTCAAGTAACAAACAAAAGTTCTTGTAGGGAAAACGGGTTTATAAGTTTAAGAGAGGGTTAGGCGCTGTGGAAGAAGATGCAGTTTGGCAATCAGTACTTGGAGAGATAGAGCTGACTGTTTCGCGCGGCAACTTTGTTACCTGGTTCAAAAATACCCAGGTACTACGCCGTGACAATAGCTCGATGATTATTGGCGTTCCCAATATCTTCTATAAGCAACAGCTCGAATCTAAGTTCAAGCCCATGATCATGGAGCTACTCGCGAAGAATGGTCTTGGAGAAATATCTCTTGAATTCAAAACCCATACTTCAACTATGCCAACCAAGCGACCTACGAATGACGATACTGAAGTAGTGATCATGTCTGAAAGCCCAAAAAAAACCAATCGCGAAATGTTTAGTGGTAACGGCGCCCCTTCATTAACACACTCCTATAGACAGGGACTGAATGATCGCTACACCTTCGATAGCTTTATTGTAGGATCAGGTAACGAGATGGCCTATGCAGCCTGTCAGGCGATTGCACAAAATCCAGGTACAAAATATAACCCTCTCTTTATATATGGTGGCGTAGGGCTTGGAAAGACGCACCTTATCCAAGCGGTTGGTAATGCCGTACTTGCTAATAAGAAAGGCTCCAAGGTGGTCTATGCAACGTCTGAGCAGTTCGTTCAAGAGTTCCTTGATGCAATTCGCTACAAAAAGATTACTGACTTTGCAGGGCATTACAGGAACGCTGATGTACTTATTGTTGATGATATGCAGTTTATTGCTGGAAAAGAAAAAACTCAGGAAGAATTCTTCCATACCTTTAATGCGCTCCACCAGGCCAACAAACAGATTATTATCTCAAGTGATAAACCACCAAAATCTATACCAACTCTTGAGGAACGACTACGGAGTCGTTTTGAATGGGGCATGATCGTAGACATTGGTGCACCAGATTTTGAAACACGCTGTGCCATCCTGCAAAATAAAGCAACGCAGCACAATATTGTACTCGACCAACCAGTTGTTGAATTCCTTGCAAACCAAGTACAAACCAATATTCGAGAACTTGAGGGAGCACTAAACCAATTGCTGGCATTTTGTGAGATGCGTAACCTAACTCCAGACCTTTCGGTAGTAACTGGGTTGTTCGGTACACATCGTTCTCGGCCTCGACACATGAATGCCAAACAAGTGGTTGAGCGAACAGCGAAACACTTCCAGATAAGTATTGAAGAAATACTTAGTCCAAAACGGGATAAAGATATTGTTTTTCCGCGGCAAATCGCTATGTATCTCCTTCGAAGTGAACTACACCTCAGTTTTCCAAAGATAGCTCAGGAGCTGGGCCGCAAAGACCACACAACCGCAATTCATTCAGTTGAGAAGATTGAAAAAGAGCTACATTTTGACAATATCCTAAAAGAACACGTTAAAGAAATTAAGGAAAAGCTCTATGCGTAAAGGTATTTTTATGTCCTCCCTATGTGGAATAAATGTGTACAGCCGGGTGCACAACTTGCGCATAAACAAAGCTACTTATACACATATCCACAGCCAAAAAAATATACTGGCTTTTTCCACTTTTTTGTTCGCAGCTTATACCGCACTTAACCACCGGGTTCTACACATGTTTTTTGTTCAATTAACTCCTGTAAAGATACCGTTATCCCCATCATCCACAGGGCCTACTATAACTACTACATAAATAAGTAAGTAAAGGGAAACACAATTATGAAGCTACAAGTCACACAAGAAAATTTAAACAAAGCACTAAACAATGTTGCTCGTATTGCAATGGTGAATAAGAATGCATTACCAATTCTTAATAACGTACTCATTCGAACAGTCGACAATCGACTAAGTCTTTCTGCAACTAATCTTGAAATAGCTATTACTGAAAAGATTGGTTCAAAGGTGCAGACAGAAGGAGCAATCACCGTCCCTGCCCGTCTTATGCAGGAATATGTCAGTAGTTTACCGAGTGGTATTTTGGA
>CAIRQE010000081.1 GCA_903880655.1 uncultured bacterium | reverse complement strand
GAGCTTCTGTCTCTTGACTCTTTTGCAGAACTTCATCAGACGAAATTTCTTTTGCGAGCACTTCTGACTTAGTAAGTTTTTCTAAATTAAGATGAGCCTCAGTTGCGAGAAGCTTCGCTGTATCTATCGCTTTAATTAATTGTTCTTCATTAAAGAGGAACCATTCGCCATTCACCCTGAGAGGGGCGTATATTCCATGCATTGTTGTTTCAATCTGAATGATTGCCGGAGCGGATATTCTTTCGTGAATTATTAGATCACGCGGATTTCCAGTTTGATGCTCGTCAAGTCTTTCATCACTCGTACGTCCGCCATTGTCTTTGACTAAGCCAATTTTGACGTAATTGCTTGTTTCACGCGTGAGCGGATCACGCTCACGAATGAAATACAATTCTCCAGGTTTTAGTTCCATACTAAAAATGTAGACCCTGGGTGTAACAACCAGAATTGTCTATATCTAGGCAATCTTTAGACGTACTGGTTTATGGCTTTCTTCACCATCCAGACGAATTGTAAAACCTTGCCATCCTGGACGTTTTGCAGCAGATGTGAGCGGTTTTCTGGGGACAAACATCTCAGGGCTTTGCAGGTCAGCAGGCAGATAATAAAGTGCCTTTTTCTTTCTGTCTGGTGAAACCACAACAATAAACAATGGAAAATAGATTCCGGAGTCCATGTGGTCTTTTTGAGGCCCCCAGGCAGCACCAAGAAGGTACTTGGGCAAAATGTCAACATTTTCTTTTTCTGCGGATTTGACCTGGGCTAAAAAACCACAAAAACTGCAGATAATGTCAGCACACGCAAAATTTATCGGAAGTTGCTTCAGGGTTTTCACACGCTTGCACTTAGGACATGGCGATTTCCCTACAAGTTTTTCACCATAATCACCCAACTGCTGTCTGCGAGTTCTAGCCATTAATTCTTAAGTTAGCCAATCAAAATTGAAAGTATGTCAGCGTTCGCAGTGATCTTCTCACCTAAGAATCGAAGCCCAGCTTCAGCAAGTAGCTTGCCTTTGGAAACAATTTCATCAGATTTATAACCATGAAGAAGCATTGCCGACTCTACGTTTTGTTCATTACTACGAAATACAGCAGCTGTGTCCCACTTATTCAATGTCATTTTTACAGAAGTATCTATTGGAAGCTCTTTTGAAATCGCGAGAAAAATTGCTGCTCGGTAAGCCTGTTGAGCAGTGTGAAAATAACCGTCTTCCTTAAGAAGCTCACAGATTTCATTTGCTCGTTCTGAGATCGTAATGTTTTTTAATTCGGAGGCTTCACTCATTCAACTTCCTCGCTTATCGTTGATTCATTCTCAGCGATTTGCTTAATTCTATAGATTCTTCCAACCTTGCCATCGAATTGGCCGATTTGTTCTTTTGAGAATTCACCAGAGTGCATGAATAAAGAAACATGTAAACCTGAGTGGGCCGCCCAAAGACAAACTTGTCTACGGTGGCCTTGGTCCAAACTAACGAAAGGAGTGTCCATCAAAACGAAACCTTCTGGCATTGATGTTTTGATCAGACCAGAAATAAGCGAGAGCGTAGCCACCTTTCCTTGTCCAGTCGACGCCAGCGGGTCAACTTCCCCATCTCGCATCACAAGATCAACCCCATAATTG
>CAIRQE010000080.1 GCA_903880655.1 uncultured bacterium | reverse complement strand
ATCAATATCTTCTGTTACTTGATAGCCGTCATCAGGTTCATCGCCGCCTTCAATATGTGGCTCATAGCGTACCCATGCAGTACCACGACCACCCAATAAGCGGTCAAGTACAGCGTAGTTCATTGAAGCTTTGTAGTCACCATAATGCTCAAGCTCAAACTCTAAAGCTCGTTCTAGCATCATAGAAGCGACTCGACCAATAGGGTCGTTATCTCTAAATCTACGGCTTACATCTGGGCGTGGCAGTCTAGCAAAGATAGCTGGTTGAATAGTCTGGACATTAGACCAAAGGATATTAAAACGAGCATTAGGGTTGTTTTGGAAGCGACTATCGTCTTTATACCTACGAATAATGCGGTCAGTACGATTTTCCCATTTCTTATAGGTTCGCTCGTAACCCATGATTTGGTTGTACCAACTCTCGTATGTATGCTTCATTAATATCTCCCTGCCGTCTTGACTTTGTTATGTTTCCATAAGTCATTAAGGCTTACATCAGTTTGTCCAACATAAAGCCCTTTGATTTCATCATCTTTGGGCAATGCTTTTTCTTCTTCACGCCAGGCAATACTCAACATCCTAAATGCGTCAGCACCGTGAGAAGTCCAGTCATGTCTAGGTTTATCCCTAAATACTTTCTTATCTTCATCGTACTCACGCTGATATTGCCGTAAACATTCAATGCCATCGTCACACTTTGTATCGAACCAAGCTCTCATCAATGCAAGCCTACTTGCTTGAATTCCGTCTTGAAGCGATAAACTTGGGACAATTTTCATCTTTTCTAATGGAATTTTAACACTTAATTGCTCAATGATGCTTTTACCATTGGAAGCTAAAGTCTTAGCTCTAGCGTCATGCGGTAACCAATGTATTCCATAGTTATATTCATACTCACGCTCTTTTGCTTGGATTAAGCCTGTATAGAAAGCAATAGGCTGTCCATTGGATGAATGGTAGTCCAATAAGCGTATCTCGCCATGTACGACCTGATACCACCAGATACTTGTATCGTCTGAGTAACCCAAATCCCAAGCAGTATGGACAGGGAACATATTGTCAAACTCTACATTGGTTATGCGCCCAGAGTCGGTCAATGCTCGCATCTCTTTACCGTAGAAAGCACCTAAGATTGCAGATTCAAAGTCACACTCAAACTCTTGTAAGTATTGGTCTTGGCTCATCATCTTGGCGGCATCTGCCAATTCCGAAGCTGGAAGTAAGTTAGTTTGGCTGGCTCTAAGCGTCTTTACATACCATTCAGGGTTGTTTAAAGCATTGCTATATACATCCCAGAAGCTGTTATGGCCTTTAGGCGTACCAATAAAGACAGCCCATCCTAGCCTATCCGCAAGCAAAGGGCGAATAATCTCACCCCAAATTCTAGGGCTGCGCATATCAGCGTATTCATCAAGAACAATGCCATCAAGGTAAAGACCACGCAAGGCATCAGGATTATCAGCACCAAACAGTCTAATCCTTGCTCCAGTAATGAGTTCGACCCATAACTCAGATTGATTAGCCTTGGAAAGCACAGGTTGAGCAAACCTTTGGAGATAGTCCCATGCAATATTTTTAGCCTGGCTGTAATACGGAGCAACATAGGCATATCTGCCATCTTCTTTACCTTCCATTAATGCTTTATATATAAGGTCGTTGATACACGCCACAGTCTTGCCACAGCGTCTATGGGCTACAACGATAGACCAGCGCTCTTGGCGCTCATGGAAATCTAAGAATACATCTCTAGGCTTGTAATCAAGCTCTATATCTATTACTTCTTCCAAGACACGACCATGCGTTGTGGTGCAGTAACATCTCCTACTACTTCAGTTCTAGCGAGTTTAGGTACAGCGTACTCCACCATGTTTTGAACTATGTCACAAGCTTTGCCAGGATTAGGTAAGACAATGTACTTTCCAGTTTCATCGTCTTTAAGCCCTTCTGCGGTGTTATACAGCCATGTTTGAAGATAAGGTAGATTAGCATCAAGCAAGGCTTTAACAGCCTCACGAGCCTCTGTAGTGGCTTTATTAGGCACTCCAGGCTTACGACCACCTGTCTTTTTTCTAGTTGTTTCTACTTTATTATCCATACATTCTCAAGTAGTTGATTTGTAAGGGTTTATTCTATCACTCTTTAAGCGACTTTATTTGCTTTTCAATTATTTCTTTACGGCTTACTGGTTTAGCGTTTTCTTCTAGTATCTTTACTGTAGATGGGTCAAATACTACAAAGTTAGATGTCATATTGCTATATGAATTTAATTCATTTTGAAGTCCTTTAAGCTGGTCTTTCATTTTTTGTGTATTTCCAGCGCCAGATTTTATATCTGTTTTTAGTAATTCAATTCTTGATTGGAGTTGCGTAGGTGTTAATGATGAAAAGCCAGGTGTACGGCTACTTTGGTCTAAATAGCGTATACCTTTAATGCCAGCTTCATTTAACCCTTCACTAGCAAAATCAGGGTGATTACCTCTGTAATTTTGATAAGCCCTGTAAAAATCTTTACCTGTCATTTTATTTATATCTAAATTTGGGCTAACTTGTTTAATTTTTGGCAAAAGGTCTTTAGCTACATTTTGTACAAGTTCTGATTGTTTGTTAAGTGGTTTATCCCAATCCAACATATTAGGTATGTCTTTATCGGGTATATCTACTTTATATAAATTGCCTTTAGATATTTCTTCTAATTGTGGCAAAACACCTGTTTTTAATACAGCCAATTCTTCTTTTTTCTTTTGGGCGGCATTTTTAGCCCAATCAACACCTCTAGACTCTAAATCTGCTATGTTATTTTCGTAGCGTTTAATTGTTTCTTCTTTGGCTACATTTCCACCTAATTGTTTTAATTCAATAGCTGCCCTATGTGATGGGTTGTTAATGTCATAAGGTTTGCCGCCATATTTCCAATCAAAATCTGATAAAGCATCTCTATATTGCGTTGCAACAGCAGGAGCTTCAGCAAAATACATACCATGACCATAGGATTGATTGCCTTCACCAGTTCCTACTTTGTTTATGTCAAATTGCCCTTGAATCTTATGTGGTGTGCCATGCCATGCAGTTAAACCACCAATATTAGGCATCAACTGGGTTAATTCTTGTATTGCTTCTGGTCGGTAATTAGGGTTTGGCAAACCTGTACCAAAGTCTGTCTTATTCCAGCTACCAATGGCGCTGTCTAATGCGGCTTGGTTTGTAGCTAATTGCTGTGGCAATGTCTTAATATGCTCAGACAATGCCTTAGTCATAGGTGATTCTGACGCAGGTGCAGTCAATGTCCCATCT
>CAIRQE010000079.1 GCA_903880655.1 uncultured bacterium | reverse complement strand
TTTTGCCCGTGCAAACGGGCAATTGTGACTGACGAATCTAGATAATATTTAAAGTGCTTCGCACTTGATAGTTCTTAATAATTAAAAGAAAGAAGATAAGCTCGAGCGAAAGCGAAGAGCAGATGAACGTAGTTCATCTTTAAAGTGGATAAATATTCTTAGAGGATTCCCTAAATGAAGATATATGAAGTAATCGCTGAAGATGCCGCTTATAATGTAGGCTTTGCCGCGGGTAAAGTTACAAAACTAATTGATCAATATATTGTAGCCCACAAAATACAAGGTGAGGTTGTAACTAGCACATTGGGTAAAACCGCGGGTACATTCCTTCGTGTGATTAAAATGTTGGGATATTACGATATTGCTTTACAATTAGTACAGCAAAGTATAGCAATTAAAGGGCTAGTTGCCGCTAAACAAATTACCGCAGAAGAAGGGCATGCCGCTTATCGCCAACAATGCGAAAAGATGGTTGCCGCGGTCATTGCCGCCGGTGTTGTTACTAAGCTCATGAGCTTGCTAAAGATTTTACCGTTTATCAAATGGTTTGTACGGGCAGGCGCTGTTGTAGCTACTGGTGCTAGCCTTGGTACTCTAGGCGGCCCGAGCATAATGCTTGCCATTGCTACTGAAGTTGGTATCATCTGGTTGCAAAAATATCTAGCGACTAAAGAAGGTCAAGAAGTACTAGCATGGTGGGCAATTTATATTATTGATCCTAGCGTAGTTTGGTTATGGAACGAGAGTTTTGGTAGGATTGTTGAAGCTTGGAAAATAGATCCACTTAGCAAAGAAGCACAGGCTAAAGTTGACGGCACTATTAAAGGCAAAGACAGCGGCATTGCTGGTAAACCAAGTGCTAAAGATGATATATCAAATAGTTCTACTGCTAGCGCCTTATCAGGTCCTCAAGCACAGCCATACGATCAATATGGAAATAAGATTGGATGGGGAGTAGGAGATAGATTTGCTCGCAAGGTCGGCGATAAGATGGACCAAGGCGAAGATTATAGAGGCCCTAAACCAGCCGCTAAATAATTGCCATTTGTGATGCTTTGGTAGTTTCGATATTTTCTTTAATAATATCGCCCATGATTTTTATATCTTCAGCAGAGTAAGTATGCAGTAGATCGTTGATATTTACACCACCACGCATAAACCAACTTATTCTAAATAACTCTGTTTTATATTGTACAGCATCTTTTTCAAGCCTAACAAGCAAATCCTCAATTTGTTGGTTAGAAAGTCTTGTTAGGCGACGGCGAAAAAACTTGCTTGATCCAAATCAACTGAGAATGAATTTTCTGCATTACAACTATCACATTTAACATGCGTTGTTGGTATGCGCCATAGTTCACTATTCTTGTTTACTTGTGTGCGGACAGCATCAAATACAGTCTTGTCAGCATTTTCAATCCACTCAGTAATAAACTCTGGCTCAGTAACTACTTGACCGCTAGGTAAACCCACTTGTTCAATGCCAGCAATAATTACTTTGTTTTGTAGCAAGCCTAAATCTTTATAAATGTCGCCAATTATTTTATTTTTTTCTTCTTCGCTTTCTAATGCATTAGCTTGTATTAATCTCTTTTGTAAAGAAAACTGTTCTAAGTTAAAGTCTGTTACTTGTCTGTAATCAAGAGGACGTATACGAATAGATAAATCATCAAGTGTAATTTCAGGAGAAAATTCACATTGGCTAAAATGTTCTAGAAATTTACTAACATCTAAATCATAATTATTTTCAGTATCGCATTTTTCGCATACATGCACCATGGTCATTGTGTTGCCGTAAGTAGCAATACGAATACCTACTAGTAGTGCATCTACATCTAAATTGCTAACAGCCCATCCGTTCTTAACATTTGGACAACAACTTTCAATTAC
>CAIRQE010000078.1 GCA_903880655.1 uncultured bacterium | reverse complement strand
TAACGCCAAGGAAATCGCAGAGAATTTGCAAAAACAAGGCGGGTTTATCGATGGAGTTCGACCTGGGGCACAAACCGAGAAGTATCTTTTAAAGATTGTTAACCGTTTAACAATGTTTGGAGCACTTGCACTTGCTCTACTTGCAATCCTACCGATCATCGCCCAAGGGTTACTGAAGACGAATCAAATTGCTATTGGCGGAACAAGTATTTTGATTCTTGTATCAGTTGCGCTCGATACGTTACGACAACTCGAGTCTCGAGCCCTTATGATTACATACGACGATTACACGATAAATATTGATAATGATGAAAATCAAAAAAGAAATAAACGGTTCTCATTCAAACGTTCTAAAACTGAGAGCCCTGCCTAGTATGGTTTTCTCCTTAAAAACCCTTTACAAACAGTGGATATCTGTAGTAAAATAAGAATCTGTTGTAATATATGGCTAATACTAAAGAAGTAATCGAGCTTAACGGCACAATTGTGGAAACCCTACCGGGTACCCAATTTAAGGTTGAGCTTGAAAATGGCCATGTGATTATAGCTCACGTTGCTGGAAAAATGCGGAAGCACTATATCCGCATCGTACCTGGCGACAGCGTGACGGTTGAATTGACACCTTACGATCTTACGAAGGGTCGCATAACCTACCGCAAATCATAGTTTATTAATTTAAAGCAGTGTGTCACCACAGCTAAAAGGAGTGTTGATCCGCATGAAAGTGCGTGCTAGCGTAAAAAAGATAAGTCCTGACGATATTATTGTCCGCCGCAAAGGTCGACTTTATGTCATCAATAAGTTAAAGCCAAAACATAAGCAGAGGCAGGGTTAAATATGGCTCGTATCAGTGGAGTTACTATTCCTAATGAAAAACAAGTATGGGTCGCACTTACCTATGTTCACGGTATTGGCACTAAGACTTCATACGACATCCTAGCTAAAGCCAAGGTTGATCCTATTACTCGAACTAAAGATCTTGATGATGCTCAAATTGGTCGCATTCAAGAAGTTATCAATGGTAACTATGATGTTGAAGGTGAGTTACAGCGTATAGTTGTAGCGAACATCAAACGTCTTAAAGATATTAAAGCGTATCGTGGTATCCGACATAGCCAGAACCTTCCTAGCCGTGGTCAACGAACTAAGACGAATGCTCGAACACGACGTGGTAAAAAAGTTACTGTTGGTGGAACAGCTAAGAAGGTAGCGGCTAAATAGCCCGGAGATATACTATGGCAGATGTAAAAGTAGCAACCAAGAAGAAAAAAGTTAAGCGAAGCGTACCGCACGGACAAGTGCATATTCAAGCAACTTTCAATAACACTATTATTTCTGTTACAGACATGAATGGTGGTTTATTGAACGCAGCAAGTGCTGGAGCATGCGGTTTTCGTGGCAGTAAAAAAGGTACAGCATATGCTGCACAAGTAGCTGGCGAAAAAGCAATTGCCGCAGCAAAGCAAATGTACGGCATCGTAAAAGCAGATGTTTACGTTAAAGGCATTGGCCTTGGACGAGATGCTGCAATTCGTGCAGTAGCAGCAGCTGATGTTGCAGTTGATTCTATTAAAGATGTAACTGGAGTGCCACACGGTGGATGTCGTCCTAAGAAAGCACGACGAATTTAGGAGTAACTTATGGCACGTGATACACAATCTATAACCAAAATGAGCCGACGTGAAGGCTATGCACTTCATCCTAAAGCTCTAAAATATATGGTAAAGCGATCAACCATTCCTGGTCAGCATGGTCGCAATAACCGACGTACTACCACAAGTCAGTACTCTCTTCAACTGCGTGATAAGCAAAAAGTAAAACGACTGTATGGTCTACTAGAACGACAGTTTTCTAACCTTATGGCAGAAGCGAACCGAAAAGAAGGTCAATCAGGAGCTGTTCTTTTGCAACTTCTTGAAAAGCGAGCCGATAATGTTGTATACCGATCAGGCTTCGCTACAAGTCGCCGTGCAGCACGACAACTTGTTAGCCATGGTCACTTTACTCTTAATGGACGTCGAATCGACATCCCATCAATCCGTTTAGGTGCAGGCGACGTTCTTGTCGTTCGTGATCGAAGTAAACATACTGAATATTTCAAGAAACTTGATGATATTACTGGAAACGTTGAACCATCAGTTAGCTGGGTAAAGGCTAATCGAAAGAAGTTTGAGATCACTGTAGTGGGCGAACCTTCACGAGCTGAAGCGGAACCAGAAATTAATGAGCAACTAATTGTTGAGTATTACTCACGTTAATAGGAGAAGGTAACATATATGTCAAAAATAATTCACACCCCATCACTAGCGAACATCGAAGAACATTCTGATGTAAGTGCTAGTTTCGTAATAGAACCACTGCACACCGGATATGGTATGACCCTTGGCAATAGCCTACGAAGAGTACTCCTATCAAGTATTGCTGGTGCTTCTGTAACTGCTTTTAAAATTGAAGGTGTAAGCCATGAATTTTCTACAGTTCCCGGCGTAAAAGAAGATGTTGTCGATATCATGCTTAATCTTAAAAGATTAAAGTTCCGAGTATTTAGCGACGAACCTCAAAATGTTCGTATCGAATTTAAGGGTAAGGGTATCGTTACTGGAAAAGATATTAAAGTTAATGCAGACGTTGAAGTGGTGAATCCTGAACAAGCGATTGCAACAATCGATGACAGCAAAACTAACTTTGTCGTAGATCTTATCGTTGAAACTGGCCGTGGCTACCGAACTATTGAAGTTGGTGCTGCTAAGAAACCTAGCGACATGATTGCACTAGACGCTATTTTTAGCCCAGTACTACGAGTTCGTTATAAGGTAGAGCACACACGTGTTGGTCAAATAACTGATTTAGATAAACTTACAATCTCTATAGATACTGACGGTAGTATTACACCAAAAGATGCTTTCGAAGAAGCTGCCGCTATTCTTGTAAACCAGTACACTGCACTTGCAGGTGCTACACGAGTTGAAGTAGCTCCAGTACTTAAGTCAGCTGGTGTAAGTGATGAAGAAGGCAATGATGATCCATCGGAACTTCTTGTTTCAATTGAAGATTTAAACCTAACCGCACGCACAACAAATGCACTTATTAATAACGAGATTCATACCCTAAAAGATCTATTTAGCCTTAGCGATGCTGAGCTACGTGATCTTAAAGGATTTGGCCAAAAAGCCCTTGATGAAGTTAAGGATAAGCTAGCGGAGATGGAGTTATAAGATGCACCGTCACGGATATAAAGGTCGCAAATTCGGCCGAGAAAGAGATCAACGTCGTGCTCTTATGAAAGGGCTCGCTAGTAATCTCGCTGTTCATGAAAATATTGAAACAACCATCACCAAAGCTAAAGAATTAGTTCCTTATTTTGAGAAGCTAATAACAAAAGCTAAGGTTGGCGATCTTCACAATCGACGTCAAGTTATCTCTAAGATGGCTAACGTAGATAGTGCGCACAAGCTTGTGGATGAAATTGCTCCTAAATTAACTGGTCGCAACAGCGGTCATTTAAGAATTGAGAAGACAAAGACACGGCGTGGAGATAATACCCAAATGGCTCGCGTGAGTTTCGTAGATGATCTTGCAGTTGCTGCAAAGCCTGTTAAGAAAACTGCCGAAATTGCCGTAAAGGAACCAGCTGCAAAAGCTAAAGCGCCCGTAAAAAAGGCACCAGCTAAAAAAGTAGCAAAGAAGGAAACGAAATAATGAAAACTTATAGCGCAAAACCATCAGAAGTAACTCGAGCTTGGTATGTTATTGATGCAAGCGAAGCACCACTCGGTCGTATATCAACTAAGATTGCAACACTACTAACTGGTAAAGGTAAACCTATGTTTACTCACCACATTGATTGTGGAGACTTCGTCGTGGTTATCAATACAGATAAGATCGTAGCTACAGGAACTAAGATGGACGATAAAATGTATTATCGCCATAGTCAGTATCCAGGAAGTCTTAAAGAAATTAATCTTCGTGATAAGATTGCAAAAGATTCAACTGAAGTAATTCGACTCGCTGTTAAAGGCATGTTACCAAAGAATAAACTTATGGATGAGCGATTAAAGCGATTGAAAATTTATAAGGATGAAATGCACAACAATGGTGCACAGAAACCTCAGAAAGTGAGTGTTAAGTAATGGCTGTTAAAACTCCAGAATATACCTACGCTCTTGGCCGAAGAAAAAGTGCCAGTGCACGTGCACGACTTTTCAAGGGCAAGGGTCACATTACTGTAAATGGTAAAACTGCAGAAGAATATTTTGCAGGAAGCCAACAGTTACTTCGTGAAATTAACAAACCTTTTGCTCTTCTTGAAAAAGAAGGACAATTTGATGTAAGTATCGTCGTAGAAGGTGGTGGAAGTAACGGACAAGCGCTTGCGATCCGTCTTGCTATCTCTAAATCACTTGTTGTTCTCAATGAAGATTACAAGAGTACCCTAAAACGAGCAGACTTACTTTCTCGTGATCCAAGAGAAAAAGAACGTAAAAAGTTCGGCCTCAAGGGCGCAAGAAAGAAGCGACAGTTTACAAAGCGTTAATACTAACGGAAAAACCCTCCCTAGCGGAGGGTTTTTTGTATGCCCACGAGCAGCTCCTAATGATATACTAAATACAATGACCAAAGAAGTAATACTCACCGGAATACGCAGTAACGCAGAATTGACACTTGGAAACTATCTTGGTGCTGTTCTTCCTATGGTGCAATTGCAAAAAGAGAAACATGAATCCTATGATCTTCATTTCTTTATTCCTGATTTACATAGTTTTACGACACCTGTTGATCACAGTACCTTGTATAAGCAAACGATTGATCATTTAAGGACATTTGCAGCCGCTGGGTTTGACTTAAATAACAAGTCAACTAAAATATACCGACAAAGCTTTATACCTGCTCACAGCGAGTTATTTACCATCTTGAATAATTTTGCATATATGGGTGAGCTGAGCAGAATGACACAATTCAAAGACAAGAACGAACAAGCCGATACGGTATCAAGTGGTTTGTTTACCTACCCAGTTTTGATGGCTGCAGATATATTGCTATACGGTGCCTCATGGGTGCCGCTAGGTGATGATCAAAAACAGCACCTTGAATTAACAAGAGACCTAGCGCTTCGTTTTAATAATAAATTTGGAGAAACATTCGTTGTTCCCCATGAATGGAATAAACAATTAGAATTTAGCCATCGAGATAATGGTGTTAGGATTAGAAGTCTATCTAACCCAACAAAGAAAATGAGTAAATCAGTTGATGATCCCCGTGGTACGATTTTGCTATCTGACACTCCTGAAGAAGCAACAAAGAAAATAATGTCTGCTACGACTGATGATTTATCGGAAATTGATTTCGATTTTGAAAAGCGACCTGGAATATCCAATCTTTTACAAATTCACTCGCTCCTAACAAATCAAACAATTGATCAAGTGCTTGAGCTGTGGAGAAGTAAAACTAGTTACGGTGATCTTAAGACTGTAGTTTCGAAATCTGTTTCTGATTTCCTTGGAACCTACCATGAGAAACTTGCTCAGATCTCTCCTGAAATTGTTGAAACCAAACTAGCTGAAGACGAAGCCATTTTGAATGAACGTACAGCAAGCTTACTATTTCAAGCGCAGAAATCTGTTGGCCTAAGGAAATAATATGGCAATGACGATCACAAACCACGAGGGCCAAACTCACCGGGCCGATATTATACTCGCTAATGCATTAACAGATTATTCCCGTGCTGCGTTATCAAAGCTATTCACGAAAGGTTTTGTTACTCAAGAGAATGAAAAGATTAAAGCGGGCGCTAAAATACGCCCTGATGAAACTTTTCAGGTTGAAATGGAAGAACTTGAAAAGCCTGCTGAAGTGCTTGACCTTCCTATCATTTATGAAGATGACAACGTTATTGTTATAGATAAGCCAGTTGGAGTTATTTCTCATGCTAGGGGAAAATATTGGAATGAAGCCTCGGTAGCCTCATTTGTGAGAGATAAGGTAAAAGATATAGACGGCGAGCGTGCAGGCATTGTCCACCGGCTCGACAGAGCAACGAGTGGAGTTATGATTTGTGCTAAAAACGCAGAAACTCTATCAATGTTGCAGAGGCAGTTTTCTCAACGTAAAACTAAAAAAATATATTTTGCAGTTGTCGAGGGAACACCTGAACCGTCCCATGCTGTGATCGAAGTACCGCTTGGAAGAAATCCAAACAAACCACAAACTTTTCGAGCAGATAAATCTGGCAAGATATCTAGTTCTGAATATGAAGTCATAAAACACAATAATGAATATGCACTCCTTCGACTCACTCCTAAAACAGGAAGAACCCATCAGCTGCGCGTGCATCTTCAGTATGTAAAGCACCCTATTCTTGGTGATGAACTATATGGGGATTCGAAAGCAGAAAGACTCTTTTTACATGCCCAAAGTCTTGAAATAACTCTCCCTGGTGGTGATCGTAGAGTATTCGAGAGTAAAGTGCCCGCTATTTTTGATCAAAAAGTGAGTTAGTTGTGAAACTTCTGTTGCACCCAAAAGCAAAAGCTCGATATGATCAGATTATTTCTGATCCTCCGCACGCACTGCTGCTTGTTGCACCTGCAGGAAGCGGGAAAAAATATCTTTTAGCCAAGCTAGCTCTCGATATTACAAATGGCGTAGCGGACAGAATAATCACCATAACCCCAGAAGAAAAAAAGAAAACGATATCAGTAGAGCAGATTCGTGAACTCAAGGTGAAACTCAAGAATAAATACAATGAGAATAGGGTAATACTGATTCCTAACGCACAACTTTTAGGTATTGAAGCCCAAAACACCATTTTGAAGATATTAGAAGAGCCCCGTCCTTCTACTATTTTTTTACTTGGCGTAACAAATAAGCTTGATGTTATTGAGACCATACAATCGCGAACTCAATTATGGTTGCTTCCTGAACCCACAGAACAACAAATATACGAATTCTACACAAACACGCCAAGAGTTGATTTATCTAAAGCTATCGCTATAGCTGGTGGAAGAATTGGCCTTTTGTCTGCGATGCTTGCCGAAGATTCCGATAACAGTCTTATCGGTGCTATTGAAGATGCTAAATTAGTTTTACGAGAAACTACATTCGACCGTTTAACACGCATTGATATTTTATCCAAGAAAACCATTGAAACTTCGCTACTGCTTGAAGCATTATTGCTAATATCTAAGGCAGCTATGGAAGGGGCAGCAAAGGCTAATACCAGGACATTAACTTCTTGGTATAAAAGACTTAACTATGTAATGGAGGCAAAAATGCTCCTCAGCCAAAACGTAAATTCTAAACTAGTATTAACCCAGCTTTTCATCAAATTGTAATAATTTGGTATAATAAAAGTCTAAATGACAGAATTATTATTACTCGCGCTGTTATCTTTCTTTGCAATACGTTCCACGTATAACGTTAATGACAATATAGAAGAAATATCAGACAAAATAGGTAACAGATTAGGGAAGCTTTGGGAAGTTGCTGCTCAGGGAATGAGAGAGAATAAACTTCTGCGAGCTGAAAAAGCACTCCTAACGATCTTAAAAATAGATGAAAAAAACGCTGCTGCATACAATCGTTTAGGAATTCTTTATGCAAAACAGAAGGAATTTAAGGATGCGATTGATTGTTTCGAAATCGCTTCATCAATTGAAAAGAGTGCTTCATCGCTTCATAACCTCGGGCTCATATATTACGAGACTGGAGATTACAGTCGTGCTGCCGTTGCGTTCGAAGAAGCGATTGCTCTTGATGAGAAGATGGCGGCAAGGCATATCGCCTATGCAAAGGTACAAGAAAAACTTAGTAATGATAAGAAAATGATTTCAGAGCTAGAACGAGCCGCAGAACTAGAGCCTAATCGCGAAACCTACTCACTTCTTTTGCATGCTTATGAAGTTAAAGGGCTGGAAGATAAAACTAAAGCGCTCAAAGCCAAGATTCATAAATTAGCCCAGGGTGCTCGAAAGAACGTAAAAAAGAAACGTCTCCAACGTCCTTCGCGCGTAGTAATATAAAAAAAAGTACCAGTCAGACTGATACTTCATTGGTGGTGCAGCATTATGGCTGAGGTTAGAACTATATTTCTATTGTTTCGTAATTCTGAAGTGGTATAAAATTAACACCAAACTTCTCCATTACTTCAGTCAGCTTAGCGTACATAGCACCTCGAGCTTCTTCATTCCAATGCCAGTCATGCAATGGAACAACGGTTTTTGGGCGATCAGACATAGCTTCAATCATTTTCGTAAAGCCTACAACTGCGCCCCACGGCCCACCATTAACAGCAGCGGCAAGTATTCGCGCTCCATTTGAGCCATTCAAAGTCTGGCAGTCGCCACTTACAAGTATCTCATCAAAAATAACATAGCTAGTGTGTAGAGGCTGATTATTAAACCATGGTGAAAGATCTGCGTGTTTTGATTCGATAAATCTTATGTTTTGATCGTCACTGTTAGTTTGGCCACTAACATCAATATCTTTTAAGCTATCTGAAGTTTCCTGAGTACCATACCACACTGCACCTGGCGAGGCTTGTTTGACCGCATTGGCAAAATCAACATTGAAATGATCAGGATGATTATGGGTCACCACGACCGCAGAAATTCCAGAAAGATCAAAGTGTTTCATTTTTTCATCTTGCCAACTGTACACCCCGGGATCAACAAGTATTTTTGTGCCGTCTTTCTCCACGAGTAAGCATGAATGGACTAATTTAGTTAATTTCATTCTTTAATAATACCAAACAAAAAACACTTCTGTCGAAGTGCTTTAAGTATAAGCTATTTGGTGCAGCATATGCTACGAAGTAGGAACCCTACTTCGTCAGTTTAACTACTCCTAGAACCTTCCGCAAGCCTGGATTGCCCTCGGCTTCTTTATCTACAATGCTGAATTCATCAATACTTACGACTTCACCAATACTCACGCGTTTGTTCCCTTGGATGGTTGCGTGTGGTTTGTAGTTTTGTTTTAGAATAACTGGTAGTTCAAATTTTGCGCTATTGTTTTCGAGAAGTTTAACTATTTCAGTGTGTATCTTTGCGAGC
>CAIRQE010000077.1 GCA_903880655.1 uncultured bacterium | reverse complement strand
CGCGCACAATGGATCAACTCACACAATCACTCAAGGCACTTGACGTTGATTTGAGCCCGGCACACCTTGCAAAACTCGATGAAATATTCCCGGGTTATAAAACTTCTCCAGAAGATTACGCCTGGTAATTTCAAGAAAAGCATGTGCGGATGACCTTAGCGATTAATTCCAGACGAGCAATCACTGGATGGTTATTTATTGCCCCGTATATTTTGGTGGTCGCGGGTTTTTTATTTAGTCCACTTGTTTACGCAGGTTATCTCAGTGTGCACACTTATAAATTGGTAGGCGGGATTAGATTTGCACCGCTTGCAAATTTCAAACACGCATTTTCAGACCCCCAATTCCTTGAAGGATTAAAACGGGTCGCAATCTTTGCGGCAGTACAAGTTCCGATAATGCTTGGAATCGCGCTCTTCGCGGCACTTGCGCTGGATCTTGTAAATACACGATTAGCAAGAATTTTTCGTGTTGTTGCGTTTATGCCATATGCAGTTCCATCAGTAATTGGTGGCCTTTTGTGGGGAATTCTTTTTAGTGCAACACACGGGCCGCTACCCCGACTTCTAAACAATTTAGGCTTTCATTCTGCCAATCTCTTCGCAACCTCTTTCTTTATTTATTTAGTCGGCAATGTTGTTACATGGGGCTGGACTGGTTACAACATGATTATCATTTATTCTGCGCTCCAAGGTCTCCCAAAAGATTCATTTGAATCAGCTGTAATAGATGGTGCCAATCAGTTCCAAATTGCCCGCTATGTAAAAATTCCTGCGATCCGTGGGGCACTCATGCTGACAACAATTTTCTCGGTGATCGCTGCGATGCAGCTTTATACGGAACCCTCAATTTTGAGTCGTTTTGCAACAGGCATTACCAATGGCTATACGCCAAATATTTATGCCTTCAGTGTTGCATTCTCCAACGGTCAATTCAATTACTCATCAGCAATGTCTATCACTGTAGCAATTCTTGTATTTGCAGCTTCCTTTGGCTTTCTGTCCTTTAATAGAAAACGGTTACTCCATTGAAAATAAACTTCCGCCCATCTGAAGTACGTGGCCGCAATATTGCATATCGTCCCGAATTAGATGGAATTCGTGCTATTTCAATCGTTATTGTTATTTTGCACCACATTGGATATTTACATAATCGAGGTTTCCTTGGCGTGGATGTTTTCTTCACTCTATCGGGCTTTCTTATTACGCAAATTCTTATTGGCTATGCCGATAAAGGAATAAAACTTCGCAAGTTTTATCGTCGTCGCTTAGCCAGGCTTTATCCAATAATGTTGGTGAGCATCGTTGGAAGCGTCTGGCTTTTTAACCATAAAGGCATGATGCAAGATGTAAAACCAGCAATTGCTTCAGCGCTTTATGTCAAGAATTTTTATCATTGGGGCGATCTCACAGGACCCTTCTGGAGTCTTTCGGCAGAAGAACAGTTTTATTTGATATTCCCAATTCTTTTCTTGCTTTTTAATAAGTATCTCAGCCGTAAAGTTTTTTCATTATTTCTAATGGTATTTATCGGGGCCGTCTGGAGCTATGTTCTTTACACAAACTATCCAAACTATGAGTGGAACAAGGATGGTGTTTTCAATTTGGTTGTTTTCCGCCCTACAATGATTCTGCTTGGTTGTGTAGTTGCGTTAAACAAAGATGTGCTTATCCGATTAGTGTCACGAACCCGTTTTATATTTATGGGACTATTTTTTCT
>CAIRQE010000076.1 GCA_903880655.1 uncultured bacterium | reverse complement strand
TCCAGAGCACACAGTGAATCATTTGAGCAAATACTTCCCCATAAGCCACGAAATTCAACTATGTTGGGCTTCAATATATATCCTGAGCATTTTTTGGCCGACCCATATGTGAAATAAGAATTACTTTAGCCCCTTGGCTCCGCGCATATTCAATCGTTGGGAGTGCCATCTTAATCCTATAATCATCAGTTATTACTCCGTGATCATTAATGGGAACATTGAAATCAACTCTAATGATTACTTTCCTGTCACGAATATTTACATCTTTAATGGTTTTTTTAGTAAACATAACTTTTTCTACTTAATAACCCTTACTTTAATGGTATCAGTCGCACCAACAACTCCAGGATAGGCACCGGAAGCAGAAATAATTATGTCTCCACTCTTAAAAACATTATGCACCTGCAGCCAATCAGTTATTTTTTGTGCTTGCATATGCGTGTCTTTTTTTATGAAACTTTTTATAGAATATACAATTGCGAGTTGCTGTGAAACGCGCTGTGAACTGGTAATGACGATAATCGGATGATTAGATCTTCTTGATGCAATCTTAAGTGCCGTTGTACCGCTTTTTGTTTCCGCTACAATTGCCGTTGCTTTTAAGTCATTTGCGAGCGCAATGATTGCGGAGGATATTGCTCCTTGTTTATTGTGAGCATTCACCGATTTAGTAGCATCAATCTCTTGCAGGCCTGAGCTTGCTTGTACATGATTAATAACTTTACGCATGACCGCGACTGCTTCGTTGGGATATTTTCCGCTAGCTGTTTCATCGCTTAGCATCACCGCATCGGCGCCAAAGAAAACTGCAGTAGCAACATCACTGATTTCAGCACGAGTTGGCTCAGGGTTTTCAGACATACTGGCAAGCATCTGAGTAGCCACAATTGTTGGTTTATCGTATTTGTGTCCAAGGCTAATAATTTTACGTTGCAAAATAGGTACAATTTCCGGTTCAGTTTCAACCGCTAAATCACCCCGCGCTACCATAGTGACATCAGCGGCAGCTATAATTTCTTCAAGATCATCAAGAGCCGCGCGCGTCTCTATTTTAGCTATTATCTTTGCATCACTCCCGAGATTCAAAAGACGCAAGCGTAACTTTTCAATATCCGAAGCGGATTGCACAAAACTTTGAGCAACATAGTCAAAATCATTCTCTGCCCCAAAAGCTAGATCCTTTAGATCTTTTTTGGTAAGTATATTTCCTTGAAAATCTGAATCTGGTAAATTAATACCTTTTTTTGGATATAAAATTCCGCTATTTTCAACTCGCACATGAATGACACCATCTTTCACACTAGTAATGGTTGTTTGTATTTTTCCATCACAAAGATACAGTCGTTCTCCACGCTTAACATTTTCGCTAAAATCAAACTGAACGGGGAGCGTTCCTTCCCTTTCGTAATCAGCACCAAAGCGAAAACGGATTGCCTGGCCTGCCTGTACAGAAACCATTCCGTTAAAATCGCCTAGTCGTATTTTTGGCCCCTGGAGGTCTTGTATGAGGGCAATCGATCGGCCAAAACTTTTAGCTGCTTTCCTGATCCAACCAATTTGAATTAGCCGCTCTTCTGTTGTGCCATGACTAAAATTCAATCTAATGCCATTGGCTCCCGCTTCAAGTAATTCAATTACTTTTTCAAAAGAATTAATTGACGGCCCAATCGTGGCAATTATTTTAGTCCGTGGAAAATCAACCGATTTTAACGTTGGAGCCTCATTATTAATGTCAATCATTTTTCCACCCAAATCATAACTAGTATTGTACGGTAAAAAACAGGGGATTTAAAGCAGTTTTCGACTAATTTTATTCGTTGAATAGAACTTGAAGGGCGTCTTGCTGTTCTGGTGTTACATCATCATAGGAATTGGGGAATTCAATCGCCGTAAAAGGTATAGTTTGTATAAGCTCTCTATCGTCTTCTGTATATCTTTCATTCATTTCTTCTTGTCGAACACTAGTACTGAGGGAGACGAAAACTCTTGCATCGTCTTCTCTTTTTATGCTTTTATCGATAATATCTTTAACTTCTTCCTCTGAGTGAGCTTTTACTTCATACGTTTCATATCCGACAGAGACGTTCCACCACACAGG
The DNA here is from genome assembly GCA_903880655.1 of uncultured bacterium. GTDB lineage: Bacteria > Patescibacteriota > Saccharimonadia > Saccharimonadales > CAIOMD01 > CAIOMD01. Next base: position 579 of record CAIRQE010000076.1, on the reverse strand, counting down.
ATTTTCAAAAAAGAGATCCTCTCTTTCTTCAAATGAATTAACACCAATAAACTCAGCCATATATCATTCCTTGCTCACCCGTTAATTATTAATTTAAAATTATACTCTCTACCTTGATTGTTCTGCAAAAAAAATGTCAGAGAGTGCGGCCGACCATTTAGTAGGAGAGCCCTCACTATGCATCAACAGATTATTTGCAAACATTCCTAGTCTTCTTAAGGTTTGCTCGTCATTTTTATTTTCAATGTATTCACTTAAGTTGGAGGCTGCCTCAATCTGTCTTTGAGTAAGAAGTCTTGCCGGCATAAAAACGGCATCAGGATAGTCTATAGTAACGATGAGTGACTGACGAGCAAGTTTAGCTATCGAACTTGCCGCAATCTTCGCTTCTGATTTTTCGATGAAAAGATTTCTATTTTCTTCAATTAGCTTAGCTGCAGCCAACGATTTGTAAAACCCTTTCGTGAGCTTCTTCTTTTGCTCTGCATAACTTACGGGAATAGCATTAATCATGTACGAAGGATTAGTTTGAAACTGTGCCTTACTTGATGCAAGGTGACGTAATCCAATATGAGCAAG
>CAIRQE010000075.1 GCA_903880655.1 uncultured bacterium | reverse complement strand
GGCCTCCCTTCCCTGTCATGGAAAGAATATTATTTAAAGAATATCGAGCCGATTGAAGAGATGCATAATTGCGTTCGAGCAGTCGCAGAACACTTCAGGGTTGGTCTTATATCAAACAATATGCCCGGATTTATTCCAGCCATGATTGAGCGAGGGCTACTTCCTAATATTGCCTATGATGCCATCGCAGATTCGTCAAAACTTGGCATGCTTAAACCGGAGCAGCAAATGTACCAAAAAGCAGCCGAGCTAGCCCACATGACCGCTGATAAATTACTGCTTATTGATGATGGTAGAACCAATATAACTGCCGCCGAATCACTTGGTTGGCACGTGTTATGGTTTGATGATTTTCATGCCGCTGAAGGCCGAGAACGAATAGAGCAGATTCTTCAGTAGACTAGACAAAGCTGGCTAACTCTTTTTGGAGGGTTTCGAGTATTTTTTGCTCGCTTTGTAGATTATTTCGAGTTTGCGCAACCACTGCTTCCGGCGCATGATCAACGTAGCTTTTGTTAGAAAGTCTGCCTTCAAGTTGGGTGACGTTTTGGTGGGCGCTCTTGATGCGCTCCTCGAGCTTTGTTATGTATTTTTTCGTGACACTGTCATCAATCGCAAGCCAACAATTCTCGCTAGAAGTTGCAAGGCTGACTCCTTTTTTCTCTGTTTTTTGATTGATTGAACCAAGTTTTGCTAGTTGTTTTAGCAATACTTCATTTTCACTGATGAGGGTGCTGTCTGAATACTCCAGAGCTACCTTCGATATCCCGAGTGCACTTGTAATTGCACGAACTTCAATCACGATTACCTGCAAACGGTCAAAGGCTTGGGCTTTTTCTTTAGAAAAGGATATAACAGGTTCTGTCTGCTTTGAGATCAGAAAACTCCCCGTGTGGCGCTGTTGCCAAATCAACTCTGTTACGAATGGTGCAAATGGATGAGCGAGTTCGAGTGATTTATCTAAAATATACCCAAGCAGCGGTGTATTAATACTTCCCTTGCTTGCCTCGATATACCAGTCGGCAACTTCATTCCAAATAAAATGATAGAGCACTTCGTATGCTTCACTGAAACGAAAGCCTTCAATGAGTAAGCTTATTTCTTTTTGCGCAAAGCTGAGTCGGCTCACGATCCAGTTATCTGCAATAGAATCTGGCGTCACTTCCCCGCTCGCTGTATTTTCTTGGGATTGTACGTAGCGTGCAATATTCCAAAGCTTATTGCAGAAATTACGACCTGCAATAATTTTTCCTGGTGCATAGGCTGCGCTATAGCCAGCGCTTCTTCCAGCTATGATTCCCATGCGAATGGCATCAGCCCCATAGGCTTCTAGCACTTCTTTTGGGTTGATTACATTGCCAAGGCTCTTGCTCATTTTTCTTCCGTCTTCAGAGCGAACCATGCCGTGTAAATAAACGTTTTTAAAGGGTATTTCGCCGGTCATATATGTACCAACACAGATCATTCGAGCAACCCATTGGTATAAAATATCCTGGCCGGTTTCCATGACGGAATTAGGATAAAATTTCTTAAAGTCGTCGCTGTCTGGATAATCGAGCGTTACAAAGGGCCATTGGCTTGAGCTGAACCAGGTATCGAAGACATCAGGGTCGCGACGGTAGGTTTTGCCGTCAATAACCAATTCTTCTTTGTCTACTTCTGTATTAAAAATCCAATCATCACTGTCGGCAACATTTTGAAATGCTGGTATAGGAATGCCCCAGGCTATTTGCCTACTAATATTCCAGTCTTTAATCGATTCTAGATATGCTAAAACTTGATCTGCTTTTGCCGCAGGATAAAAAGTAATCTTTTTAGCCTTTAATGCCCGGATGGCTGGCGCAGCTAATTTCTGCATATCTATAAACCATTGATCAAGCAACATTGGCTCAATGACAGACCCACATTTATAGCACGTCCCTACCCTGTTCTTGTAGGCCTCATCAACTTTAACGAGCAAGCCTTTTTCGTCGAGTTTCTTGGCAACTGCAGCGCGCGCTTTGGCAACTGTTAGTCCCTCAAACTCTTTGGCTAGATGGTTCATGGTTCCGTCATGGTTTATCACTCTTACGTGCGGAAGGTTATGTCTTCCAGCCACTTCGTAATCATTGAAGTCATGGGCAGGAGTTATCTTCACCACTCCCGTACCAAAAGTACGATCAACCATTTCATCAGCAACTACGCGCACTTCAAATGGACCGCTTGGACCCTCGATTGTAACAACGGTATTTACGAGCTTTTTGTAGCGTTCATCGTCTGGATGTACTGCTACTGCAGTATCGCCATAGATAGTTTCCGGTCGAGTTGTTGCGAGCTCAAATGGACCATATTTTAAGTAGTAAAGTGGACTTGTCCTATCTTCGTGCAACACTTCAATATCTGCAAAACCTGTTCGGTGAACAGTACAGTAGTTAACAAGCCTTTCACCTCTGTAGATATACTGCTCGTCCCACATTTTTTTAAACATTTTGTAGGATGAATCGACGACTTTTTTATCTAATGAAAAAGTAAAGTGATCCCAGTCAAGGCTTGCGCCGAGTTCTCGAAATTGTGACGCAAAGACTTCTTTATTCTTTGCTACAAAGTCCCAAATCTGCTCAAACAATTCCTCACGTGAAAAGTCAAAACGACTCTTCCCTTCTTTGGCAAGTTGTTTTTCATAGACAACCTGTGTTTCGAATCCAGCATGGTCAGCACCGGGTACCCATAAAACAGATCTTCCCTGCATTCGGTAGTAGCGAGCCATAACATCTTGAATCGCAAACATAAGGGTGTGACCTATGTGTAGGCTTGCGTTTGCATTTGGCAAAGGTAACACAATACTGAAGGGCTCGCCTTTTTCAGTTGGAGCGAAAAGATTATTTTCTTCCCATAGCCGGTAAATGGCAGCTTCGTGTTTTTGGGGTTCGTATACCGTATCAAGGGCCACTCGTTTTTCTCCTGTTATTCTTTTCCCACGTGAAAGGTTTTTAACTATACCCCTATTTTACCTGTTACAACGGATATGACAAAACTACATTTTGAGATTTGGTGCGATAGCCAGCGTATAAGGATCTGCTGTTTCGGCATGCTGCATCGCTTTAATGCAGCCAAGGGTGGCAATCATGGCACCGTTATCAGTACATAAATCGATTGGAGCATAGTCGATAGGTAGGGGGATAGCTGACGTGAGTTGGGTGCGTAATTCTTGGTTGGCTGCAACTCCACCAGCAATAACAACAGAGGTGGGATGGAGTTCGTTGAATGCTTTAAGGGTTTTATCTACCACTGTTTTTATGGCGGTGTATTGAAAGCTAGCAGCTAAATCTCTTTTTTGAGCTTCTGTGAGGCGCTCAGGCAGCTCAAATGAGGGGAGACGATAATCTGCACCTACAGCAGCTTGAGCAGTCCTTAGAACGGCTGTTTTGAGGCCTGAGAAGCTAAAATTATATGGACTATCAAGCTTAGCAATGGGAAAGGTGAAGGCATGCGGGTTTCCATCGAGCGCTGCTTTTGCAACTGAAGGGCCGCCAGGGTAGGGGAGTCCTAGGATTTTCGCCACCTTATCGAAGGCTTCACCAATTGCATCATCTACTGTTTGGCCAAGCAGGTCATAGTCGAAGTGATTTCGAAAATAGACTAATTGGCTGTGGCCACCGCTTACGATCAAGGAGAGAAGGGGGAAGGTAGGTTGGGGTTTCACCAGAAAGTTCGCATAAACATGCCCCTCTACGTGATTAATGCCGTAGAGCGGTTTGTTTTTAATAATGGCGAGGGTACGGGCCGATAATACACCCACCAGGAGGCTACCCGAAAGACCGGCCCCATAAGTAACTGCAATGCCGTCGATGTCATCCCGGGTGCAGCCACTTTCATTGAAAACCGTCTCTATAACAGGTGTTATAAACTCAATGTGACTGCGAGCGGCTATCTCTGGCACAACACCGCCAAAAGCAGCATGCAAGTCCATTGAACTTGCAACTGATTGCGCCAGAAGTGTTGAACCATTTTCTACTATGGCTGCGGCTGTCTCATCACAACTGCTCTCTATTCCGAGTATTTTCATATAAAAAGTACTGTAACATAGCACCTAAAAATAGGGTATTATGGGATGGTATGAGTTATGTAAAACGGGTTATCAAAAAGGCATTGCCTGCGACCAAAAAAAGAGAATTAGAACAGGCCTTTAGATTAAATAAAGCCCATTTTGCATCGGCGGTATTTCGATCCCCAGCTTCTGGTATGCGGGTGATTGGTATTACGGGCACAAACGGGAAAACATCTACCTGTTCGTTTGTAAATGAAATTATTAAAAGTTCAGGTAAAAGAACTGCACTGTACACAACGGCATATAGCGAAATCTTGGGGAAACAAACCCCTAATCGAAGCCACATGACGGTAGCGAGCGCTTGGTCTGTTCAGAAATTCTTTTCTGAAGCTAAGCGCAAAAAAGTAGAATGGGTAATTCTGGAAATCACCTCTCATGCGCTTGATCAGTATCGAATTAGTGGAGTACCGCTCGAAATTGTAGCAATCACCAACTTGTCGCAGGATCATCTTGATTACCACGGCACGATGGAGAACTACGCAAGTGCCAAAGCCCGGATTATTACCGACTTCTCTCCCAGGACCGTCGTATTAAATGCCGATGATGAATGGTTCAGTTTCTTTGCAAAGAAAGTTAAGAACAAGCTCATCACCATAGGAGAGGGAAGCGCTAATTACCAAATCAAGGATCTACAGCTACTCCCTACTGGAATGAGTTTTAATCTTATAAGTGCCAAGGGAATCTTAGCGCTGACTTCGAAAGCTGTGGGGCATTTTAATGCCTATAACATTGCCATGGCGGCAACTATTTGTCAGTCGATGGGTTGCAATAAGGAAGTTATTGAAGAAGCAGTAGCGCGTCTTCCAGTTGTACCCGGCAGAATGGAGCCCGTTTTTGAAGGCCAAAACTTTGCGGTACTCGTAGATTATGCCCACACACCCGATGCGCTGGAAAATGTCTTAAAGGCTGCACGTACTATCTCGAGTAGTAGCGTACGAATTGTCTTTGGGGCAACCGGGGATCGCGATACCACTAAGAGAGTTCCAATGGGGGAAGTTGCCGCTAAGTTTGCGGATTATATCTATCTGACAGATGACGAGACCTATTCAGAAAATGGAGATGCCATTAGAAAAGC
>CAIRQE010000074.1 GCA_903880655.1 uncultured bacterium | reverse complement strand
AGTTTTATTAATCATTTTCAGGATTATACGGTTTCTGAGACGTCCCAAGCACTTCTTTAATCTTATTTATGACGTCATCTGGTGAGGCGGTATCTTTAGTGATATAAGCAACGATAGGTCCGGCGGTTGCTACATCTTGGCCCTTTTCGTCTGCGGTCATAACAGTCATTACTACGACAGGGATATTATCGAGTTCTTTATGTTTTCGCATTTCGGCAAGGGTTTCATCTCCAGATAAAACAGGCATCCTCACGTCAATTAAAATAACATCCGGCCTATCTTCGAGCATCTTATCGAGCCCTACTTTACCGTTGGCTGCAGTAGCAACGCTGAAGCCTGCGTGAGAAATAGCGTCCTCGTAGATCTCTCTAAAGTCAGCTGAGTCATCTATTACTAAAACTTTTTTCTTCATTAACCTATTACAGACTCTCTGGTTTGGTTGGTTCGAAGCGTTTCTCTGAAGTACCAAGTACTTCCTTAGCTTTATTTATAATGTCGGAAGTTGAAGTCTTATCTTTCGTGAAATAAGCAACGATAGGTCCTGCGCTCATTACCTCTGCACCCTTAACATCCGCAGCTATACTGGTAAGCATGACGACAGGAATGTTTTTCAATTCATCATGTTTTTGTTTTGCCGAGAGGACTTCTTCTCCTGTCATTACGGGCATAACCAGATCCAGAAAAACTAATTGTGGCGGACTCGCTAGCATTTTATCCATAGCGTCTTGACCGTTTTCAGCGGTCTCAACTTCAAACCCACCTTGAGTTAATGCTGTCTGATATATTTCCCTAAAAAATTCTGAGTCATCTACGACGAGTACTTTAGTCATAAGCTTATTATATTATCTTAACGAGCTCAGTGTCAAATGTATCATCTGTTTTAACCTGCGCACAAGTAATGGTAACTTTACCGTTTTCGAGCTCAAATAAAACACTTCGTGCCCTACCTCCCCCTATTTCCTCACCCATAATAGGAATTTTTAATGTAGTCAGTAGTCTTTTTGTTTCTTCTATATTTCTTTTTCCAATACTGCCATTGCTGTCTTCGGGGCCGGTAAACATCTGTGCTCCGCCAGCTATTTTTGCAATTAGATCGGTTAATTGAATATTTTTAGCAATAAATTGTTCAACGACTTGATTCACCGCCGTATCAACGTTTCTTAGAGAATTAGACAAATCATTCTCTTCTCTGGGTAACATGCAGTGAAGTAATGCGCCTATTTTAGCTTGAGGAGCGTATAGGCAAATAACAATGCAGGAGCCTATGCCCATGGTTGAAAGCACATCTGGGGCACTTGCAATCGCATAATCTGCAGTTGGTACTTGAATTATTCTCGACATGTTAGAGCTTTGTCAGATCTTTACTTTTTGAAATTATTAGATTTGTTGTGTCGTTATCAAAAATAAAGACCATTGAAAGTGGAATTTTACCCGCCCCAATTGAAAGGCTAACCTGAGCGCACAGAAGGTCTGCGTTCGTCATACCTACCTCACTCACTATTTCATTAAGAATGGCTCTCGACATGTCTGTCGCAGCGGTTGGAACAGACTGCATTAATTTTAATGATAAAAGTCGTGCTATGCCTCCAAGACACGAACCCGCAATAATATTAGCTATTTCTCTGAGAGCATCCATGCGCATATCTTTATCAACTTCCACTAAAAGCTTTGCTGAATCTTCAGGCTTCATCAAAAGGACTACCGCCCCCTGGCCATCACCTAGGATTCGGATAAACACGCTGTCTTTAATTTCATCTGCTTGCCCAAGGCTATCTGCAACAAATTCCATTTTTTGCATCATGATCTCAGGTTTAGCAACAATTGTTTTTTGTCTGAGAATATTCTCAATCGGATTTACCGTTTTTTGGGCCATAATATTGGCGGTTTCT
>CAIRQE010000073.1 GCA_903880655.1 uncultured bacterium | reverse complement strand
GACAAAAGCCGAAAATGTACCTGACTGAAATGCTCAGTCGGAAAGTAATTAACAAACGCAAAAGCTCAAAATAAGCACATGGGTCTGATTTTGAGCTGTCGCATCTGGCTGGGAATGAGGGATTCGAACCCCCGATCCTGGGACCAGAACCCAGTGCCTTACCGCTTGGCCAATTCCCAATAGCTCAACTCGAACTAGTATAACAGGGATAAGCTAAAATTTTAAGCTCATAAAGATAGTCACCGCCGGCAATATACTCTATTCTTTAAAGAGTGAAAAAAATTACTATTACTAATAAGCCTTCATTTATTTTTGCATTTATTACTTTCCTGCTCGGAGTTCCATGCATAATTCTTCTATGGCTACTTCTAACTTTCACGAATACGAGTAATTTTGTTAAAACAGTTGCTCCAATTGCTAGAAATCCAAATGTGCAAAAATACGCAAGTGAAACAGCCGCAAATACAATTATTAATAACGTTAGTGTTAGCAATCTCACTACTGCCCTAAGCGGGAATAGCGAATTCAGTACAATCAACCCTCAATGGATTAAAGTTATAGTGCAGCCGGTAATTCAAAATGGCGTCAATCAGTTAATTTCTAGTAATCAGTTTTATAATGTTTTCGTAAAGTCACTAACTTTCGTTCATAAAGCTACTATTAAAGAACTGAATGTTCACTCATCTGGACTTACCCTCAACTTCCATCCGCTTGTTTTTTCTGCCGTTACAGAACTTAATCAGACAAGTATCTCAGAAGTTACTGATTCGCTAAACGTATCTTCGAAAACTGGTGTCATAAAATTCAATACCTCAAAACTCGATAACCTACGCCACAATTACCAGCAATTGGTATTTGTATCTAAATTAATCATTATACTGCCGATATTAACCTTAGTCATTGCAGTCTTTTTATCTAAGAGAAAATTAAAGACTTTCGGCAATATTTACATATATTCATCAATTCATTTATTGGTTTTTGTAGTAGCGATACATTCTGCACCATCTTTCGTGAGCACATCAAACCTAGATCAAACTGCAGCGATTAGAAGTGCGATTTCAATTATTACTCATAGCCTAATGGAAGATACAGCTATCCTCGCAATATTATTACTAATTATAGGACTTGGGGTTCGAAGATATGAGAAACAGATTAGTTCGCTTCTTCATGGCTTATCAATGAAACTAAAAAAATAAGTAGCTTTTTACCACTTTAGTTTAAAAGTTTTAATTACAACACCAAGAAGGGAAGAGCAGGGAACAGCTCCGAAGCTTCTACTATCCGTACTTTCTTGTCCATTATCTCCAAGTAAGTAGAGTAGGGCAGGGGGCGAAATTTTAGTTACCCTTTTTATAACTTCCCTGTCACCCACTTTTACTATTACTATATCCCCTATTTTTGGTTTTTTCCTGAAGGCAATAACTATATTCTTCTCATAAAGAGATGGCTCCATAGATGCACCTACAACCCTTCTAACCAAAAGCATAGCTGCCCTATTTTTTTGAATCTGCAAACATAGTTGCAACTGTGCCGACCATAGTACTAAGCTTTTGACATTCTTCTTCACTTACATGCTGCTTGACTGAACTAGCCTGTTTAATGGTTTGCCAAAACGTAGTATGCAAATCAGGAAATTTCTCTAAATGCTCCGGCTTAAAATAATCACTCCACAATATGTATAGCTGATCCTTTACTTTTTGTGCATGTTCTTCTTTTATTTGTATAGCACGAACGAAATTATTATTTTTCTCTAAAGAGTCGAGTTCTCCGTATGAAAGTATCTTCTCGACCATCTTTGCGCAAGTAGCCGCCGCGTGAGTCATTGTATCAGTTTCATAAATACCACAAGGAAGATCGCAGTGTGCATAAACAGGCTTTAAAAAATTTCTTAACATTTCGAGGACTCCTTTAAATTACTAACAGTATAGCAAAATCTATCTGCTGTTTTCTTGTCGCCATTTTTCTATTGCAGCATGGTTTCCACTCAATAAAACATCAGGCACGGTCATATTCTTAAAAACTTCAGGGCGGGTGTATTGAGGAAACTCCCTATTAACTCCATCACTAAAACTCTCTATCTCAGCACTCTTCTCACCGCCTAGTACTCCCGGAAGTAATCGAACAATACTGTCTACGACAACCATAGCGGGAACCTCTCCTCCAGTAAGCACATAGTGACCAATACAAACCTGATCATCTACGAGTGACGTGATACGCTCGTCATAGCCTTCATATCTTCCGCAAATAATAATAAGATCCTGCTTTGCAGCAGCATAAATCTGCGCATGTTTTTGCGTATAGTCGAACCCTCTGGGGGTCATCAATAATACTTTCGCCTCAGGTGATAATTTCTTGCAGTGCTCTACGGCAGCAAAAAGTGGTTCTGGCATAAGTAGCATTCCATCTCCGCCCCCATAGGGAGTATCGTCAACTGTCTTTCTATTACCTACTCCAAATTGGCGTAAATCAACTACCGAGAGTTCAACGATAGCTTTATCTTGGGCTTTCCAGAGCATGCTCGCTCCAAAGACACCGCCAAACATATCGGGAAATAATGTAATTACTTGAATTTTCATATCTATGAAAGTATACAACAAAAAAAGACTACTCCTAAGAGAGTAGTCTTTTATTTTATTTCTATCAATTAAACGTCTAGGTCGTCGAGTTCTTCGAGCTCTCTTCGAGTGTCGCTCACAACACTGCTAGGAGTTTCTTTTTCTTCATATGAGTTATCAGCATGAGATGTTTCTCTCTCGCCTTCTTCTCTTGGAGCTCGCGCATGCTCTCCAACGCCATTATCCACAATCTTAAGATTATAACGAGCCTCATTCTTTGTTCCAAGAGCTCTTAAGAGTGTTCGAATACTTTGAGCGGTAGCACCTCTTTTACCTATGACACGACCTAAATCTTCTGGATCTACGGTTAGTTCAAGTAGAACTCCCTTTTCATCAACTCTGCGTTCAATTTGAACCGCATCAGGATTACCGACTAAAGATTTTACGATATATTCTACAAATTGGACATCTATGGTTGTATTGGACATGCTGGAAACTCCTCATTTACTGTTAATACTCTAAGTATACAATAAAAAAACTCGAGTCAAGCTCGAGTTTTAATTTATCAATTTAGGTAAAGCTTTACGCTTCGGGCGTTTCTTCGACTACTGCGGGCTCTTCAGATTCAGCCTGTGCTTCTTCAACTACAGGTTCTTCGACAGCTACTTCTTCAACAGGTCTGTTTTTACGAAGTTTTTCAGCATTCTTTATAGTCTTCTGCTTCTTGTCTGAAGCTAGGGTTACCCACGTAGGAAGTTCAACTCCTTCTTTTTTCAGGATTGCAGCAACTCGATCAGAAGGTTGAGCGCCATTCTTTAAGTAGAAAGCTGCTTTTTCAGCATCAATTTTAGTTTCTTTGGTGTGTGGATTGTAATTACCAAGTCCAGCAATAACACGACCACTTGATGGTGTCTGTCGGCTGTCTTGTACTACGACACGGAATTGAGCGTGACCCTTACGGCCAGTACGTTGCATACGGATTGCGAGCATATCTTTTGTCTAGTCTTTCTTCACTTAAACTTGTTATATATTCTGATAGGTTATTCTATCTGTTTTTCTGACAATTGTCAAACCTTTTACCCCTTAGGCTCATAAGTCGTCAATGCGGCTTCTGCAGCACGTTGCTGCGCTATCTGCTTACTGGGGCCAGTGCCCTGTCCTTTTGCAACATTATTAACCATGACTACAATGGTAAAAATTTTATCGTGATCAGGGCCTTCTTCAGATATAACCTTGTAATGGGGGGTTGCGCCATCGACACTTTGTGCAATTTCTTGGAGCCTTGATTTTCCGTCCATCCACGAGCCAGTTTCTAAAATACCCTCAAGGGTAGAGAGAATGTTCTTCGTAATAAAGACAGCGGCGGCATCGTATCCTTGATCAAGATAGATTGCACCGATAATAGCCTCAAAACAATTAGCTAAAATTTGTTGACGCGCTCGTTCACTGCCTCTTTTTTCACCCCTAGAAAGTCGTAGATATTCATTAAACCCTAGCCGTTCGCTGGCAGCGCTAATACTCTCAGTCCGCACAAGAGCACTTCTCCAGTTCGTTAAGATACCTTCCGGCTCTGAGTAGGTTTTATACAAGAATTCCGTTACAACAAGCTCTAAAACAGCGTCACCGAGGAATTCAAGTCGCTCGTTATGTTCTTTAACAGATTTTTTGTGCTCGTTAAGATAGGAACGGTGCGTTAAGGCCGTTACAAGTAGCTCAGGATTATTAAATTTACCACCTAATTTTTCAACCGCTAAATCTTGATAAATACTAAATTCCTGCATCTCTAACTTTCTTAAGCCCTAAGAGAATAATTTTACCTATGTCTTCATATTCTATTTTTTCAAGCGCTTCTTTAGCCGGGAACCAGTCAATGCCATTCATCCAGTCTTCTTTTTTAAGATCGTTTGAATCCCCTTGTGCTACAACAAGATAGATTTGCGTACTCATCAGAATAAGGCTATTTTGGCGTCGGTAACGGAAATTAATTTTTCCAAGCCATGAAAGCACTTTCATCTGTTGAAGTCCTGTTTCCTCGCGGATTTCACGTTCAGCAGTATCTCTTGGACCTTCGCCTGGTTCGATATGCCCCTTGGGTATCGTCCATCTATCTTTTGCATCTTGAATTAAGAGAATTTCAATCTCTTTTGTCTTTTCATCACGTCGAACTACAACACCCCCGGCAGTTGGCTCGCGCACTACTTCCGTTATTGCTGGTTTTCGCTTATTTAAATAATTTTTGAATCCCTTCAAAGGGGCTGGTCTTTTCATCATTTCTTTTCTTTCTTTTTCTCTGGAGTCTGCTCAGCTTTAGAGGCTTCAAGATTTCTCAAAGCGGTTCCGAGCACTCCATTAATAAATTTTGAGGAGTTTTCGCTGCCAAATGCTTTAGCAAGTTCAACCGCCTCGTTAATCACTACTTTATGGGGGACATCCGCGGCAAAACTCAGCTCATACAGGCCAATTTGTAAAACAATTCGATCTATACGAGCAATTTGCGCTAATGGCCATTCAGGAGCGATTGGCTGCAAGGTGTCCAGCAGTTCTTGGTTTTTAATAGACACTCCGTGGACTAATGAAACTATAAATTCCTTGTCTTCGATAGTCTCACTGTAGCGATCTATATTTCTTTCAAGTACTTCGTTAAGATTAAAACTGGTATCCCCACAATCAGCGCGAAAATCCTGCTCATACAATGTCTGTAGAGCTACAATTCTGCCAAGATGCCGATTTGATGCCATAATCTTGTCTCGTACCTTAATCTCTTAGCAATAAGAGTTACTTTGTAAAATAGCGCTATTTACTAGCAGCTTCAGTTTTAATCTTACCACTTTCGCGCCGTGTAGTATAAGCATGAACTGGAGATTTAGCGTTTACTGATCTCGCCAATTTAACTACCAAATGACTCCGACGAGTACCGGTGCGGCGAGGTGTTGTTCTTTTCTTCGGTTTACCCAAGGTACAAACTCCTATAAGTTTTATATAACATTTACTAAATAATGATATTATTATAGCAGTTTGATACATAAAAACTCAATAGAAAAGTTATTATGTACAAATTTTGACTAAACGTAATCAATATTATACAATATATATTATGAATGAACGATATACCCGAGCAAATCCGACAGCTGAAAAGCAAGATTTTTTGAGAACCGAAAACGAAGGTCTTTTTCGACTTACTATCAGGGGTAAGATAGCACTTACTGTGGCAGCACTTGTAATAGGTGTGCTCGGTGCAAAAGAACTTTCTGGATCAAATGAGGCCCCGATCACATCAGCAGATCCTATGACTATCACTGTAAATTCTGGGGTCAACCTTCACACATCTCCTCACATGATTAGCGATAGCGCAGATGGCAGCACTAACATAGACTACACGGTACCCGAAGGAGAAAAAATTGTTGTCCACAACCCGTTAAGTACTACAACCATGGGCAGCACAGGTGATGAGCAGTGGGAAGGTTTTCATGTGCCTGGAATGAATGGCATTCAATGGATTAACGAGTCTCAGCTAATGAATCAGGCAAATCAGGGAGCTATAGACGTCAAGTACAGTAGTAACCCCGATGATTCAATTAATGTTACTGGTGACGGCAATGGAAATTACACGTTCAAAACACCCGATGGATCAGAGCATACGGCCGGAACTTCAGAAATTATTTCTTCCAACCCCTAGGACTTTTTATGGCAAACTTTATTTCAAGAACACTCGATACTTATAATTCTTTTAATCATCGTGAAAAAATTATTGCCCGTGTTGGCGCTGTTGCCATAGTTTTATGTGGAGCAGGCATGCTTGAAGGTTTTGCAAATAACTATGTTGGCACCGATTCCCTTAATTGTTTTGGGTCAACAGAAATCGCTATACCGGCAAATGCATCATTTACTCAGGCATTATCAGATTCAGCGAATCGTCTTCATACTTCTCCAGCTGATCTTCAGCCAATCCTTATCTCAGAAAACGATAATAATGTATTTTATGGGCCACTAGGGCTCACATTTAGTGCAAGTAGCTCAACCTACCAAAGTCCAACTAGTTGTAATAAATAAATCTAGACTACAAAATTAAGTAATTTATCTTTGACGTAGATAACTTTACGTATATCTTTTTTTACATAATCAGCCACATTTTTATTTAATTTGGCTTCTGCTTCTATAGTATATTGCTCAGAATCAGCCGGAACTTCAATTTCACCTCTTAGCTTACCGTTCACTTGTACTGCAATCTTTATCGTATGCTTAACGAGATACGCCTCGTCATGCATTGGCCACGGTGCAACGTGAATTGAACCTTTTTCTCCAAGTTCAGCCCAAAGCTCTTCAGCGATGTGTGGTGCAAAAGGAGCAAGTAACTGCGCCATCGATTTGAGCGCAAAACTCCAAGATTTTTTATCTTTAAAACCTTGTTCTTTTTCGACGACATATAATTCATTGCAAAATTGCATCAAAGCAGCAATCGCAGTATTAAATGACATAACTTCAAGATCTCTGCTAACTTTCTTTATAGCGCCGTGGGTTGCACTCATAAGCTTCCCCTCGGTTTCAGAATTTGTTTCGTTATCTTCTGATTCAACATATCTTTGGGTTAATGTCCATACCCGCTGCAGAAAACGAAATACACCAGCCAACCCTTCATTACTCCAAGGTGTCGACATATCGAATGGGGCTAGGAAGAGTACGATCAAACGAAGTGCGTCTGCTCCATACCCTTGTTCAATTATTTCTTCTGGCTTAATATCGTTGCCTTTGCTCTTACTAATCTTTTGTCCGTCAGCAGCAAGTAGCATTCCTTGATTTCTCAAAGCTTTAAAAGGTTCATCAAAATTGATAAGTCCAGCGTCATACATGACTTTCGTCCACATGCGAGCATACAAAAGATGCATTACTGCATGTTCTGCGCCACCAACGTAAAGATCAACGGGCAGCCAATAGGCTGCTTTTTCTTTTGAAAAAGGAGCATCAGTATTTCGAGGATCTGCGAATCTTAAAAAATACCAACTACTGCAAGCAAAGCCATCCATGGTATCTGTTTCTCGGCGCGCTGGGCCGCCACAAGTTGGACATTTAGTTTCTACCCAATCTTTAGCTCGAGCAAGCGGAGATTGCCCATCTCCGCTCGGCTGAAAATCATCCATTAGAGGCAATTCAAGCGGTAGATCTTTCTTAGGCACAGCCACCGCACCATCTTTAGGGCAATGTATGATCGGTATCGGCGCGCCCCAGTATCTTTGCCGACTAATGAGCCAGTCTCTTAATTTGTAATTTACTTGTTCTTCACCGATCTTCTTCTTAACTAAATCAGCTACGATCTGTTCTCTTGCTTCAGCACTTGGAAGTCCATCATATTTTCCAGAGTTAATCATTATGCCTTCGCCGCTATAACATCCACCATGATGGACAGCACTCGAAGAAACAACTTCAATTATTGGAATCGAGAATTGGTTTGCAAATTCAAAGTCTCTTTCATCGTGAGCCGGTACAGCCATTATAGCGCCCGTTCCATAGCCCATAAGTACATAGTCAGCTATCCAAATCGGAATTCGTTCATCGTTTACTGGATTAAGTGCATAGGCTCCTGTGAAAACACCAGTCTTCTTTTTAGCAGCCTCTTCTTGTAGTTCAATTTCATTTTTTCGAGCTGCTTTTTCAACATATTTTTCAACCGTCTTTTTCTGCTCGTCAGAAGTAATCTCAGCTACTAATGGATGCGTGGGCGCAAGCACCATATAGGTTGCTCCAAAAAGAGTATCGGGTCGAGTAGTGAAAACTTCAATAGTCTTATCTTTTTCGGCAACAGCAAAAGATATTTTGGCGCCTTTGCTTTTACCGATCCAGTTTCTCTGCATCAACTTAATGCCTTCAGGCCAATCAAGATCAACGAGTCCTGCAACTAGTTCATCAGCGTAATCGGTAATCTTAAAGAACCATTGTTTCAACACTTTTTTGCTCACTGGGGTATCTTCATGTCGCCAGCAACAGCCGTTTACTACCTGTTCGTTTGCGAGCACCGTTTTACAAACATCACACCACCATTGAGGACTTTCCTGTTGATAGGCGAGACCACGTTCTAAGAGTAATAAGAAAAACCACTGCGTCCATTTATAGTATTCTGAATCGGTAGAACCAAATTCACGACTCCAATCTATTGAAAGTCCCAGTTTCTTACATTGTTCTCTAAAGTTATCTGTATTTTGTTTAGTGGTGATTTGCGGAGAGATCCCTGTTTTAATTGCATAGTTCTCGCCAGGTAGACCAAAACTATCCCATCCCATCGGCTGTAGTACGTTATGTCCTTGCATTCTCTTATATCTTGCGACTACATCCGTAATTGTAAAATTCCGAGTATGACCTATGTGTAACCCGATACCACTAGGATATGGGAAAAAGGATAGAGCGTAATACTTTGGCTTATCGTCATTATCTATGGCTTCATAGATTTTTGAATCAGACCATTCTTTTTGCCATTTTTTTTCAATAGCTCTTGGATCGTAGCGTTTCATTACAATTAGTATACCTTATAACACCTTGAAAATGATTAGCTTCTTGCTAAGGCAAGCTTTACCAATTTATCTACTAGTTGAGGCATTGAGAGCCCTGCTTGCCTTGCAGACAAGGGTACTAGGCTGTTATCGGTCATACCGGGTAAGGTATTAATTTCTAGACAAACAAGGTTTTCGTTTTTATCAACAATCAAATCGGTTCTTGAAATGTCTCTGCATCCCATTAGATTATGTAGCTTGATGGCGATATCTTGCGCCTTTTTTTGTGTCGATTCACTAACTAATTTTGGTGGGCAGTTTTCTGCAGTTTGACCATTATATTTATTTACGAAATCAAACTCTTTTCCTTCTGGAGGGATAATTTCTACAACAGGGAATGCTTGCTCACCAATGATTGGGACTGTTACCTCAATGCCTTCAATCAGTTCTTGCAAGAGAAGCTCATTATTATACTTGGGAAAAATAGTTTCTAGAATTTCATACTTAAAATCACTCGGATCTCGAACTATAAAAGTATCTACGCTTGACCCTTCAGCCTTGGGCTTTATAACAAAAGGATTTTTTAATAACTCCGAATTTTCAAAATTTTCTTTGGATATAACTTCAGATTTCGGAAATTGTATATCGCCAGCTATCTGAGCTGTACGTAATTTATCAAAACAATTTGCCGAAGCCTCAGAACCAGAACCAACAAATTTGACTGAATTTTCTTCAAGTATTTTCTGCAACTCACCGCTCTCACCTTTCCCGCCATGCAGAATAGGAAAAACAACATCAATATCCTTGATGTGTTCCAAGATATTCTCATGCAATGGATCACAATAACTTACTTCATACCCTGCTCCCAAAAGAGCTTTACCAACGGCTGCACCTGATTTTAAAGATATCTCTCGTTCCGCTGAATCACCACCAAAAATAACTAATACTTTCATAAAATGTCTCCGAACTGTTTTATCTTTATCTTCATCCAATAGCCTGACTGCCTTACTAAGTTTATCGCATCTTCGCTGTTCAAGAGAAGTTTCTTAACTACCTCTTCCGCGTAAACTCCATTCTGGGATCCCTTAACTAAGACAATTCCACTATCTTTAAGATTTTCTTTTACTGCTCTTGCAGCTGTTTGTGGAGTCGATGTTTCTATAACTTTGCAGCCTTTAGCTGCGGCGGCTGGCGCTGTATAAAAATTAGCATGTTCACCGAGGGTTATGACAAGGTCAATTGATTCTGGCGTGCAAAGCTCTCCCATAGTTTGATGCTCTTTTTTTGAACTTTCACCAAGTTCATTCATCATACCCAGAACAACAATTCTTTGAGGGGCTTTTAAATTATTCAGCACTTCAAGGGCAGCTTTAACAGCAAGCGGACTTGAATTATACGTATCATCAATAATCATAGAGTTTTTAATCCCTTTAAGGATATTCATCCTGCCTGGGTTTGGCATAATTTTCTTGATCCCGGCTTTAATCTCGTCATTGCTTAAGTCCATTTGACCGCTTACTGCAGCTGCAGCAGTAATCGCTTTTGCGAAAGGTGCTCCGAATAGAGCAGTCTGCGCGTTAAAAGAATTACCTGCATTCTTTATAGTGACTTCCATTTCGTTGTTTGAAATTTTATACGTACCGGAATAATTAGCATCTGGCTTCAGACCATAGGTTAAATACTTAGTACCACCGATGTATTTAGTGATAAATTCAGGGCTTATGTCATCGCTATTTAATATTATATTTTTACTGAATTTAGAAACCGAGAGTTCTTCGGCCGCTACAGCATCGATAGTTTGAAACTGAGCCATATGCTCTGGACTAACCGCAGTAACGACGCTTACGTCAGGATTGAGGTATTCATTAAATGCAATTACGTCTCTTGGCCGATCAGCCCCTAGCTCTACTACGACAACATCGTAATAAGTTGCCTGTTTCAGGATTCTTCTTCCACTTAAATATGCTTTTACCCATTTACTTATATCAAAGGGGTTGGGCTGTGGTTGGTCTAAGAAAATGAAGGGCACACTGAGTAACGTATTGTAATTACCTTTTTGGAAACCTACTTTATATTTCTCAGATAAAACCTGCGCTATGGCAAGTTT
>CAIRQE010000072.1 GCA_903880655.1 uncultured bacterium | reverse complement strand
AGCTGAAGAGTGGTAACTGAAGTTTTTTCACAGGCTCTATGGAGTCCTGCAAGAAGCTTCGTTCTATTAAAGATTTCTCGTGCTCCACCACTCTTAATAACAACTAGCTGAGGCCTCTCAAGGCGCTCATAGGTAGTGAAACGAGAATGACAATGGGGGCACTCTCTTCTTCTTCTTATAGACTCACCTTCGGCGACGTCTCTAGACTCTATTACCTTTGTGTCGTTAAATTGGCACTGATGGCACTTCATTTGTAATCCTCTCGATTGCTTTCTAACGTGCAATCACTATATATAGTGTATATAGTAACTATGTTATACCCCCCATGTAGTGTTTGCAAGAAAAAAATGTCGTAATTTTATAAACAGCCGTAAAATGCTAGAGCTTGTCTTTTTCTTCAGTTTTATCGTCTTTTTTCTTTCTTTTGAGTCTTCGAAGAAAACTCGGCTTATCAAACTCACTATCATCGACTTTTTCTTTATCTTCATCAAGAGTCCACATATTAGGAAGTGGCGATTCATCATGAAGTTCACTAGCCGTATCAGGCTTATGGTCTTTAAGTTCCATGCTTATATCTTCTACATCTTCACTCTTAAGATCTGTATTTTTTGTGAAGGTTTCACTATCTACATCTGCCGCTAACTTAGCAGCATCGGGATCAATTTCTTCATCCTCTTCTCGCTTAGCTGCAGCCATAGCATTTTTTTGGCGATGGTTATACGCCTCGTCAAAACCAGTCGCAACAACAGTAATAATAATTTCACCATCTATATCTGGATTGATAGTTGCCCCAAATATAATATTAGCTTCAGGGTCTGCAGCTGCAGTAATCGCTTCGGCTGCTGCATTAATTTCATGCATCGTCATATCAAGGCCACCTATGACATTAAACAAGATACCTCGAGCACCATCTATAGAAACTTCAAGAAGTGGTGATTCGATAGCTTGATGGGCCGCCTCAACCGCTCGATCATCACCACTTGCTCGCCCAATACCCATAAGGGCGGAGCCAGCGTTATGCATAACTGTTTTTACGTCAGCGAAGTCGAGATTAATAAGCCCATGGACGGTGATTAGATCTGAGATACCCTGTACCCCTTGACGAAGTACATCGTCGGCAACTTGAAAGGCCTCAAGTAGCGGAGTTTTCCTATCGATTGTCTGTAAAAGCCTGTCGTTAGGGATAGTTATCAATGTATCGACATTGTTCCGTAACTTTTCAATAGCAAATTCAGAATTTTTTCTTCTTTTTTCACCTTCAAATGCAAACGGTCGAGTAGCAAAGCCAACAACAAGCGCTCCTGCTTCTTTGGCTACTTGGGCAACTATATACCCCGCACCACTTCCTGTACCGCCACCAGCACCTAAGGTGACGAAAACCATGTCTGCACCTTCAAGCGCCTTTTTTAGATCATCAATTGATGACTTAGCCGCACTCTCACCCACTATAGGATCCGCGCCTGCTCCCAAGCCTCGCGTTGAGTCACCACCGATATGAATTTTATTTTCTGCTTTAGAATGATGAAGAGCCTGCGCATCAGTGTTAACTGCTATGAATTCGACACCCTTGATTCCAGCTTCAACCATCCGATTTACGGCTGCACCACCAGCACCGCCTACTCCGACGACTTTAATTCTTGCAAAAGTTTCAATTTCTGGGGTAACTTGGGGCATTATCTTCGAACCTTCCTAATTAGCTTACTTGTTCAATTATAACCCATAGATAATAAAAAGTATTCAATATAAATT
>CAIRQE010000071.1 GCA_903880655.1 uncultured bacterium | reverse complement strand
TTGAGTATTACTTCGTAGAACAGGCAAATGTGAAGTCGTATCGAGGAAAACAAATCGATTCAAGTCTTGTTCGCTATGCATCTTCATTTTTAAAGAGAACATCAATTTTGAGTTATGAAGCCGCCTCCAAAACGTTGCGAGCTCCTTTGGGGGCGTTTCCGCCGGGTCTCTATGGTCGTTTAGCTGTTTCTGACACTTTGACATCACCTCAACTAACAACTCGTCATCATGAATTTTTAGGTGTCGAGCCAGAAACTGCTGCACTATTGAATTACATGCTGCTTAACTAGGAGAATAATGGGAACGCCAAGCAAGCTACTTGAAACTTTGAAGGAGTCATATTTCAAGTACTACGACACCGCATTTTGGCTTCGTGATAATCAGTTAATGAAAGAAAGAAGAGCACTGCTTGAAGAAAGTGGCACACTCTTTGCAGAACCGCTTATTGAACCTATTCTTCAATATCCTGCAACAGATGATCTTGAATCAATTTTAAATCATATTAATTATCCACTTGAACTTGGCGATAAGGTCGCTAGGGCATTGTTTGGAATGCTTGGCAAGAGTGGGTCAAAAATTTCTCTTCGTAAGCACCAAGCAGAATCAGTCATCCATTCTTTTAAACCTAATAATGAACCTGGCAGAAATGTAACTGTGACTTCTGGAACCGGAAGTGGCAAAACGGAAAGCTTTTTGCTTCCCATTCTGCTGAGAATTGCAAGGGAAGCTATTTCGTGGAATCCGCAGCCTTCTTCAGCGCTCTGGTGGAACAATAATTTAGTAAAAGAATTTGTCCCAATGCGCAAGAACGAATCTCGTCCTGCTGCTCTTAGAGCCATGATTCTTTATCCAACAAATGCGTTAGTTGAAGACCAGATTTCCAGATTAAGGCTTGCGGTTAGAAAAATTAATGAAATTCTTCCTGACCGACCAATCTGGATTGGTAAGTACACGGGTGTCACCCCAGGCAGTACAAATGTTCCGAAGACGGGCGATCGCAAAATTAAAGACATTGCAAGCGAAGTTAGAAAAATGGACAGTGATTATCAAAAGCTTGTTGATTTACAACAATCCGAAGAGAATCTTTCATTCTTCAGTAATCCTCGCGAAAATGAATTAATTGTTCGATGGGACATGGCAAGCACCCCACCAGACATCTTGGTTACTAACTATTCAATGCTGAATGTTATTCAGATGCGTCATCAGGAAGACGAAATCTTTGACTCAACAAAGCGCTGGCTTGCTGAGAGCGCGGAGAACATCTTCACACTGGTGGTTGACGAACTCCACCTTTACCGGGGGACAACTGGATCTGAAGTTGCAATGATTGTTAGGAACTTTCTTTCAAGAATTGGACTGAACCCAAATCACCCCCAGCTCAGAATTATTGCAACATCCGCATCACTTGGAAGTGGCGAATCGAGCACACAATTTCTATCTGAATTTTTTGGAGCAAATGCTGAAAGCTTCTTCGTAACTTCTGGAGAACCTCAGGAAATTCCTTCTGATGTTTCACTGACAAGATCTGACATTCAAAGTTCAGTAGTAAGCGAGGAACAGTTACAAAAGATTTCAATTGCAATTGCCAATGCTTGCAAAAAGG
>CAIRQE010000070.1 GCA_903880655.1 uncultured bacterium | reverse complement strand
GACCACAGCTACCAGTATGCTTTCCTGCTGCCATTGAACAAGTATCCCCCCATAATTCATATCGACCCAACGTCTACCGAAATTACAGAGAATTTGTAAATTATTTGGATAGCCTAACTCTTGAAGAACTAAAGAAAAAAGAGGTACTGGAAGAGTACGAAACAGTAATAGAGGATTTAGTAAGACCCCTCGGTGGTCTTGCTCTAGAGGACCTCGTCATGAAAAGAATTACTACACCGCTCGGACTATTCAGAGCGTTCAATAGTCTTGTGGCTGATGATTACAGGATAATAATTGACATCAAATACGGAAATGCCAGTCAAGCAAGAAGCGTCCACAGTCTAGGAATTATCCCTGTTCATGATGATCTGGTTACGCTCGTGAGTACCCATGTTCCAAAAAAACTGCAAGGAATAATCCCGCTTTCAAAAGTAGCGAATCATCTAGCAATCTCTAACGAAAGTCCTACGAAGGGCCATCCTCTCGGAACTGCTAATCTTATTGGCATTCCCAACTAACAACTATCACTGTTATAGTTAGATGTAATGGATTTTGAAAAAAGCTACAAACAACTAAGCTCTGAGCAAAAAAAAGCAGTTGATACCATAGATGGACCTGTACTCGTAATTGCGGGGCCGGGAACTGGTAAGACGCAGCTTCTAGCGCTTCGAGCAGCTAATATTCTTAAGAAGACTGATACTGCCCCCCAAAATATTCTTTGCCTTACCTATACAGAAGTTGGAGCCCGAAATATGCGCCAGCGACTCACGCAATTCGTGGGTAAAAGCGCCTATGACATTCAAATAAGTACCTATCACAGCTTTGGAAGTGAAATAATCCGAAACTACGGTGAGTACTTCACGCAGTTTGATGAAGACCAGCCGGTGGACGCAATTGGACAAAATGTCATCATGCATGAGATTTACAAGGAATTACCGGCAACTAATATTCTTTGGAAAACAGACGTATACCTGAAGGACTCGCTCAATTTTATCAGTGAATCAAAGCGTGCTCGCTTAACTCCCAACGATTTAGTTTCAATTGCAGACGCCAACGATGCTTTTATCAAAAAAGCGAGTAAGGACGTTGCGAGAGAGCTTAAAAACTTTAAAAAAATATCAAAAGCTGCAATTCCTCAATTTGAAAATATTCTATCAAACCTTAATGAAACTTTTGAAACGCATATTCTTCCAACAATCCCTTCGCTGCAATTACTAGCGGCTGAAGAATTATCACGGATTCTTGAAGAGGTAAGTCAATCAGGCAAAACACCGCCACTCACTCTTTGGAAAAATAAATGGCTCGTAAAAAATAGCGACGACGCCTGGGCGTTCGGCGGGGTTCGTGAAAACAAGAAAATTCGAGCCGGAGCAAAAATATATGCAAATTATTTAAAAAAATTAGTCGAAAAGAAACTATTCGACTATGATGACATGATTCTGCGAGCAATAGATGCAATTGAACAAAATGATGAACTACGGTTTACCCTACAAGAGCGCTACCAATATATAATGCTTGATGAATTTCAGGATACAAACCTAGCGCAGCTCAAGCTTATTGAACTACTAACAAACAATCCCGTTAATGAGGGCCGCCCCGATGTACTTGCCGTTGGAGACGACGATCAAGCAATCTTTAGCTTCCAGGGTGCTGATCTTGGAAATATGCTAACCTTCCACTCTATGTTTCGGGATGTTACTACAATCACTCTGACCGATAACTGGCGTTCACATACCGACATACTTACATTATCTGAAAATATTTCCTCTCAAATCCAGGAAAGATTACATAAAGAGCTTGGCTTTAACGACAAAAAATTAATTGCTAAAAATCCTTTTCTTCCAAAAGAATCACGTGTTGAAAGACACAATTTCAAGAGTGATATTGCCCAAATTTCATGGATTGCCGAACAGATTAATAGTGAAATAAAAAAGGGAATAAGCCCATCAGAAATTGCAGTCATAGCACCTCGCCATAAACATCTTGAACCCCTCGTACCATACTTAAACTCTCTAGCAATACCCGTAAGATATGATAAACGCGAAAATGTTTTGAACGACTCTCGCATCACGTCACTCATTACAATGGCCGAACTTGTAAGCGCCCTTCGAGATAACAAAGTAGAAGAAGCGAATTCGCTATGGCCCGCAGTTTTAAGTGCTGAAGAATGGGAACTCTCAACTAGTTCAATTTGGGATTTATCTTGGAAGGCAAATAAGCAGTACCTTGAAAATCAGGAAAACAACTGGCAGAAATTGATGTTTGAGGACGATAAGCTACGGCCCATTTCTCTCTTTTTCACCAAGCTG
>CAIRQE010000069.1 GCA_903880655.1 uncultured bacterium | reverse complement strand
GTTGCTTAGCTATATCCTTATCGTTAAGACTTTCAAGGTTAGCTTTGACTCTATCTAAAGCTTCCATAGGGTTGTTGATGTTGTGGACTGCAAAACGACGTCGAGTGCTTGGAGTAATAAACTTTATGGCGTCCTCTACACTCCAACCAAGTTGCTTAGCTATATCCTTATCGTTAAGACTTTCAAGGTTAGCTTTGACTCTATCTAAAGCTTCCATAGGGTTGTTGATGTTGCCGACTGCAAAAAGACGTCGAATCCCTGGCGTAAATGTATTGAGCCAGGCATAAATTTCTGCATCATCTAGACCAGATTGCCTGAAGTGTTCTTCAATTATCTTGCCACTAAACCATTCTTTTACAAAATTAGGGCCCCAGTTTGAAATGATTTTAGATAAATCTTCCTTTTCTGTTTTTGTTGGTTTAGTTGGGACTTCTACAAACGCAGGTAGGGACTCGATTGCGGCCGCTGCTGTTTCAATAACCAGACTTTGCATTCCTACTAAGTGCGCTAGTCTTTCATTTGATATATCATCAAGATGTCCAGTATCTTTACTAAGTAGGAATGGTTGTTCATTTCTGTAGAGTGCTAGTTCCCAGTTTTTTATTGCACCAGTCGTAACTTCTGTAACTATTTCTTGTATTTCAGGATTTAAGAAAGAGAAGATTGCTGCCCCATTTGCTCCTTCAGGAGATCTACTGAGTTTTTCGTGATCGGATAGTATTGCGCCGACAATCTTAGGAATTTCATCAAAATGACTATCTATTATTTCACCTTTTCTTCCACGTTTTGTGGTATGAGCTCTCCATAAACCAGATAACCCTATATCTTGTTCATCTGGCTGTGGTTCATAAGGTAGCTCTCCTTGAAACAGTGCTTCATGCGCTACTTCTCTGTTTTCGACTAGATTAGGAGGGCTTGGAGCAGCTCTTTGACCAGTATCCTCTTGAGCGAGCCGATGCAGAATTGGATGGAGAGAAGGATGAGTTCCTGGAGCAACTAATAGATCGTGATAAGTAGTTTCAGTATCTGGATTAGTATTTGGTGGTTCTATATAATCTTCAGTCATATTTCTTTTTGCTGCTAACACCTAAATTATACCATAAGGTCTTTTACGGAATATCTCTTAAGTACAGAAATTAGAGAGACAGTGCTCGGACTTTGGTAACAGCTGGGGATTTGCAGAACACAGGATTGTGTTGCAGTAAGTATAAGACTAATCGGTTTCTGCTATTCCCAATTTTTCATAGCGCCAGAGTTCTGTCGCTAAAGTTAGAATCATTATATTGCATCATGCTACGATAAGTTAATGAAGATTCTGATTCTTGAAGGTATTGCGACAAGCGGTAAATCAACTATTACAAAAATAATCAAAAAACAGTTATCAGGATTGTTGGTTAGTGCAGCATCAGAAAAAGAAACTCATATACCGATAATGAAGCAAACAAAAGAGCTTCATATAGCATTTTTCAAAGACCTTATAAAACGGTTGATTAACGAAAAGCCCGAACTCATCATTTTTGATAGACTTTATCTAACTCAGGCTTTTCGCGCAGGTGTCTCTATAAGTGAGTATTCTGAATTAGAAAACATACTTTCTAAATACGATACAATAACCGTATTTCTAAAAGTTGATGAAAATCATATTGCTGATAGAGTAACGAAAGCAGCAGAGCACAGGGATCCAACTTGGCGTGAATATATCAACACTAAGGGCAGAAACAGTAGCGAAATTGCTGATTACTATATATCACAACAACGAAAACAAATTAATCTATTAAGCGCATCAAATCTACCATCCATGGTTAGTGATACCACTAACTATGACTTTCATGAAATAGCCCAAAAGATATTGACCAGGCTCAAACTTAAATAAAAAATTATCCTTTACAATGAACAATGTCTTCCGTTTATTAGGTAATTACCCATTAACGACTTCATATTTAAAGTTTTGAAATTCTAAACCATCTCCATCTGTATATGGGCTGCCATCTTCCTTGAATATATATTTTGATTCCGGACTTGTTAACATGTTAATTATTCTTTGGTTATTTGTTCTTGCTCTGGTATATATTGTTGAATACTCACCATCTCGTAATAAATAATCCATTACAGCTTCACTGGCCTTAGGACCTATACCTTTGCCTCTGGCTTCTATATCTCCTATCATAATATGCGGTGATGGCCCTTTAAGAGTTGTTTTTTTACCGTTCTCTAAATTAATTACTTTGTCATTTAATTCGACCCAAATTGCACCTACAGCATTACCTTTAAATTGAATAGTCCAATTTAATTGGTCGGTTTTTTCAATGAATTCTTTTACTC
>CAIRQE010000068.1 GCA_903880655.1 uncultured bacterium | reverse complement strand
TTCTATCCTGCGCGATAAATTTAAGCAAAGTAGCTTCAGTAATATACCCTCGTTCGCTCGCAACGTGAATAGCAAGCTGAAAGGTAGTCGGATACGCCTTTGCAAGTTGCTCAAACTCTTTGCCGAATGCTATATCTGAATCATTAACGACACTGTAAAGAACTGTCACGCTTCGATTATCTTTAAGCAGAGATTTCGCAAGTGGAATAAACGGAGAAACACCAATACCTCCAGCAATCATCAGAACTTTTCGGTCATAGGAATGATCAGTTACAAAAGAACCACGAGGGCCGTCGACGAATAACCTGGTTCCAGTGGGTACCGAGCTAAGCTTGTTAGTGAAATCTCCGGAAGTTTTAAAAGTAAAGCGCAGATGATCAGAGCCGGGGATGGAGGAAATTGAAAAAGGGTGGTTTTGTAAGATAAAATGGGGGTGCAAAAATCGCCAATGTGCATATTGGCCAGCTACATATTTATATTTTTGGATATTTTTTCCAGATACATATACCGAGTAAATACCATTAGCCTCTGGCACAATTTTTTCAACGCGAAATCCGTGATACAGACTAAGTAAGGCATGGCGAATAAATCGATAGTAGGCGACTATCACGAAAAGCAGGCCAAAGAGAAAATACCAGTAGGCTCGCATCCAAGGCATGGTGGATACATCACCACCACTATCTATTTGATGGGAGAAGGTTAAAATAATACTTCCATACACAATAATGTGAATGAAATACCAGATTTCATAGGCTATTTTATTACGTATTAATTTAATACTAAAGGCAGCTGCCGTGATGAGTGCTGCAGACCCGATTAAAGCACTTAATAGCCCAGAAAACTGGCTAGGGAATGCCCAGAACTGTCGCCATAAACTTAAATGATCGAGTGCACCATAGCCAACCGTAACAAAAACAACATGCACAATAAGTGAATAGACGATTGTGTATCCTGCATAGCGGTGGAATTCGTTAATTTCTTCAAGTGAAAAATTATTTTCAATAAAGGGGGCGCGGCTCATAACTAAAAATTCTAAAAGCACCCCTGCGGTAGCTATGATCCCCGCAAGGCGACTAATCGCAATAATTCGTTCACTTGAAGTAGTTAAAGTATGCCCACTTTTAACGAGCCATCCGTAGAACATGATTAGTAGTACTAAAGCTATAGCGCTAAGAATAAATTGTCTTTTTTGTCTCATAAATATACTAATCAGTATACCTTATATTAGCCTAAAATATTGGTGATTAGTTAAGGTTTACGTCATTAACGAGATTGTCATAACCAGGCACCTGATTACGGAAAAGATCATTAATACTTTGCGTTTTTCCGGCAAATGTTCCGACACCTGCACCAGGGCAAGTAGTGGTCCAAAGACTGGATGGAACGTGTGAAATACCGTTTGAGCTATACGTAAACTTTTGACCAAATGGACATTGGCCAGCTACTGCGCGCACCGCTGGGTGCATTCTTTCTGATATAAAACCAAGATTATACAGCGCATGTAAAAATTCCTGGTAGGAAGCCTCATTACTAGGGAAAGACTGCGTGCTTAGTGTTTTTTGGTTATAGCCTTGGTACACATTTAAAACAACCGAAGAAGCTGAGACACTTATCTTTATGCTACGGTGGTCCGTATCATTGTTAGTGACGCCTTCATTCAAAAAATTAACGGTAGAAGTATTAGTACTTCCAGTAAACGAAGAAGCGATAACCGCTGCACTAGTAACGGAACTTTTATTAGT
>CAIRQE010000067.1 GCA_903880655.1 uncultured bacterium | reverse complement strand
TTTTGAAGTAGATATGAATCATAATTTCCCTTGAAAACCAGGGCTTTCCCCTCCTTGATCTCAACGATTCGATCAACTTTTTCAAGCACATCACGATCATGGGTAATCACAAGTACTGCAAGATTTCTGACATTATCTAGCCAATCAATGAATTCATTTTTAGCGATGTAGTCCATGTGGTTAGTAGGTTCGTCGATTAGTGCTAAGTCTGCATTTGCATTAGCAATTTTTACGAGTTCAACAAATCTTTTTTGGCCACCACTTAGGTTTTCAAGTGGGCCGCGAGACTTATCTTCGTCTATTTGATACGTTTTTAATTTCTCGATAACAGTATCTTCAATTGTGTAATAACCAAGGCTACTGAATTGCTCTAGGGCATCGCTATATCGATTCATCGCATTGGTACTTGTATTCCCATCACTACCGAAAGAATCAATAATTTTCTTTAGTTTTTTGTACTGCGGTAATTCATCGAGAATATAATCTATAACCATAAGATCATCAATGTCTGAATGTTCTTGTCGAGTGCTTATTACGACGGTATTTTTGGCAGTTTTAATTTCTCCATCGAACTCTGTATCGGTTCCCGCTAGCATGCCAAATAGTGTACTTTTTCCTGCACCATTTCGGCCTATAACCCCTACTTTTTCGTTTTTTTCTAAAGTAAATTGAAGATTTTTGTACAAAACCTTATCACCGAAGTGTTTATCGCTTATATCAATAGAAACGAGCATATTATAAAATTATTTTTCTAGTATCGAGGGGTAATTCACTACCATAGATATATTCAGTCATTATAGCGTCTACTTCACCAATTAGTTCAGGCAATAGCTGCTGTTCGGTTTTGCTGAATTTACTAAGAACAAAATCACTCGTATCTTTTTTAGCACTGAGACTATTTTTTATGCCAATTCTTATTCTTCCAAAATTAGGTCCAATGTGTTGGATGAGGGATTTAATTCCATTATGACCGGCAGCTTGTCCGCCAACCCGATTTCTTATTTGACCAAAAGGAATCGCCAGTTCATCGTGTACTGCAACAATTCGACGTTCGTCGATCCTGAAGAAACTTGCCAAGGCTTGCACAGCCTGTCCGCTGTCATTCATGAATGTAGTGGGTTTAAAAAGGAAAACTTTAACAGGTCCAACATTCTTTGAAGTGATGAGTCCTTTAAATTTTTTTTCTTCAGACCACTCTGGGAATTCATTTTTTGTTGCGAAAGAATCGACCGCCATAAATCCTAAATTATGTCTCGTCAGGTCGTATTCTTTACCCGGGTTTCCGAGACCTACTATTAAAACGGTCCCTGTATTTATAGAGATTGAATAGGGAAGATTTTGCTTTAAGTTAATTGGTTGTTTTTGAAAAAGTCCCATAAAAAGTATTGTACCAGTTAGCGGTTAACGGCCTCTAGGTTTTGGAGCATTTGGCTGATGCTCGTGTTTTTCGCTGAAGTAAAATTTAACCGCAGTACCTTCAAACCCATATTTTTCTCTCAGTTGTCTTTCGAGATATCTTTTGTAGCTCCAATGGAGCAATTTAGTATGGCTACCGAAGACTTTAAAGGTCGGAGTTTCATCATCAGTCTGAGTAATGTAATTTAATCGAGGATAGCTATTCTTAAGTCCTGCAGGAGGGTGCGCGTCAACACAAGCTCTAAGCCAACGATTTAACTCACCAGTGGTAACTTTCTTGTGTCGATTGGTATCAATCTCTAATGCGAGTTCAAAAAGCTTTGAGACATTCTGTCCTGTCACGCTACTCGTAAAGATGAGAGGCGCCCAAGGTGCAAATTCAAACTGGTATTTAACTTTTGGGGCAAGGTCGTCCCTAGTGAATGCATCTTTTTCGATTACTGAATCCCACTTGCTAACAACCAGCGCCATGCCCTTGCCTGCATCTTTAATGATTCCACCAATTTTTTGATCAAGCTGAACGGTTAGATCATTAACGTCGATCAAAAGAAAACAAACATCAGCTTGTTCGATAGCAGCAAGACTTCGAATAACACTAAATTTCTCGACACCAACTTCTATTTTTCCATTTTTTCTAATACCTGCAGTATCGAGCAGTTCAATCTCCCTACCAGCATATTTGATGATAGTTCGGTTTACATCTCGGGTCGTACCCGCTTTGTCCGCGACAATTGCCTGCTGTTTTTTGGCTAGAGTATTGAAGAGCTGGCTCTTACCGACATTAGGGCGGCCTAAGATTGCAATCCTCAGTCGATCGTCTTCAACTTTGATACTTGCTTTAGGAAGTTTTTTGGTTAGATCTTCAAGAAGTTCTTCGACGCCAGATCGCTGCGTTGTACTGGTTCCAAAAATTTCTTTAATTCCTAATTTTCTATAGTCATCTAGGTCGACGTGTACGTTCTTGTCAATTTTATTAACAATTAGAATTACGGGTTTTTTACTCTTAAGGGCAAGTTTAGCAACTCGTCTATCTTCTTCAGTAATCATGATATCCGCTTCTACCATCACCATAATGATGTCAGCGCTATCTGCCGCTTGGATTATCTGCTCTTGAATGGTGAATTCAAAATCATCTTCAGCGTCTTTCATTCCGGCTGTGTCAATGAGCCAAAAATCTTGGCCACTAAAAGTAGCCTTCGACATAATACTATCTCGAGTTGTACCGGGTTCATTGGCTACAATTGCTTCGCGATGACCAATTATTGTATTGAAAAGACTACTCTTTCCGACATTGGCTCTTCCAACAATTGCAACGATAGGGACTTTTTTACTCATAAGTTCTATTTACTATAGCAATAACAGAGGTAAAAAGCTAGTGAAAAATTGACAAATTATATTTTATGTTTTCAAACTATTTTATATTCACCTGGCTTAAGTTCGCTTAAAGAAAAAGCTCCGACTGCTGTTCTCTGAAGGGCGGTTATTTTATACCCCATTGCATTGAAAGTTCGGCGGATCTGCCTATTGCGACCCTCTCTTAATGTTACCTCGTACAGGAAGGAATCTGTGTCTAGATTTAGAATAATAAATCGAGAAATACCATCTCTCAGGGGCACTCCTTTTTTAGACAGTATCTCGAGATCATTTTCGGAAATCTTCTTATTTAACGTTACATGGTATGTTTTTTCTTTATCTTTTGAAGGATGCGTCAGGTCGTTATGCAGTTCTCCATCATTAGTAAAAAGAAGTAGTCCGCTGCTGTCTTTATCGAGCCTACCTACGATATTAGTGAATCGAAGCTCGGATGGAAGTAGCTCATAGACCGTATGGCTTCCCTGGCCATCACGGCTGCAGACGTAGCCTTCTGGTTTATTGAGAAGTATAGTAATCGTTTTCTTCTCCTCTGGCAGCGGTTTTTTATCTACTAAAACAGTCGATGGATCAGTTATATCCATTCCTGGGGATGGGAGTATGCCATTAACGAGGACACGGTCTTTTTCAATAAATTCATCGGCTTTTCTTCGAGAAATACCAAGTCTTCCGGCAATTAATTTATTGATTCGCATAGTAGAAGTATAGACTAAACAGCCGAAGGGTGTTCTGGATCTTCTTCTTTGGGAACTTCAGCCATTTCAGTTGGCATTGCTGGTTCTTCGGTCGGCATCTGTGCCGGTGTCTCCATAGTTGGAGCTGCCATCACAGGCTCTTCACTTACGGGAGGAGTTGGCATAGTATCAGACGCTGGAGTAGCAACTTCTTCGGTCGGCATTGCTGGGCTCTGCATTTCAGAAGTAGGCGGTGTTGTATCGATGCTATCTTCAAATGCTTTAGCGTTAGCCTCAAACTCATTTTTCTCTTGAGCTTCAGCCATCGCTTCTGGCATTACTGGAGTAGTTGGCATCGGAGATGTTGCTACTGGATCTACTGGTTGGGCCATAGAAGTATTATCGGTTTGTGTTGTATTGTCTTCTTGCATTTCTGCTCCTTTATTTGTTTCTGTTTCATTTGTTGAACTTGTTGGAATTGAAGTACTTTCTTCAGAATTTTCTACTGGAGGATCGGTAACGGGAACGTCGCTTGCAACTGCTGGAGCTGCTTCTTCTGCAGCTTGTTCAGTCTCAGCCGGCGCATCATGTAAAAGATCATGTACGGCTCGAGCTAGATCCTCTAGTGTTACTTGTGATTTAACGAGATATTTATCAGCACCAAGTTTTTCTGCTCGATCTTTATCTTCAGCCTGACTGAGGGCAGTCATCATGATAACCTTTGTATTCATAGTTTCAGGAGTTTGCCGAAGAATATCCAGCATATCAAAGCCACTAATTTTTGGCATCATGACGTCAGAGATTATCAGGTCAGGTCTTTCTTTTATAGCAGTAGATAATCCTTCTTCGCCATCGCTAGCTGTAACTATTTCATATCCTTCTGCCTGCAACCTCTCACCGTAAATTTCCTTAAGGTTGTTGTCATCTTCGACGAGCATAATCTTAGCCATTACTATATTCCTTTTTTAGTGCTTTTGCTTATATGTTCATATTGTATCATGGATGTAAAATATGTTAACTCCTATTGACTCTCGGTAGATTTATATAGAAAGTACTACCCTTACCGACCTCACTTTCAACCCATATGCGTCCATCGTAGAGTTTGACGATTTCTTTTGCTAAATAGAGTCCAAGGCCGGTTCCACCAATCTCGCGAGTACTGGAATTATCAGCTCTATAGAATTTTTCAAATAAATGAGGAATTGCATCCGCAGGAATTCCGTCTCCAGTATCCTGTAAACGTAGCTGGACTACCTTAGGATTGCCTGTAAGGCCGATAACTATTTTTCCACTTTCTGTGTACTTGTTGGCATTCTCGTATAGATTATTTATTACTTCTCCGAGCCTATCTTTGTCCACATTCACCAGGTACTGTTCCTTACCTTTATCCTGGCTGGCGTTTATTAGGAATTCAAAATTTAAGCCCTTTTTCTCTGCCATGAACTTCATATTACTACTCAAGCTTTCTAAAAATTCAGCAACGTCGATAACCTCAGGATTATTCTGTAATCTGCCGTCTTCAGCACGTGCACTGTTTAGAAGATCCTGGAACAATTTTCCTAATCTTTCTGCGCTGGCGTGAGCCTTTTCGAGGTAATTTCTTGCTTTTTCATCTATATTTGTAACCTTTTCATTTAAGGCGAGTGCTAAGTATCCTTCGATTGCCGCAACTGGGGTTCTCATTTCATGGCTTGCAGTACTTATGAAGTCTGATCGCTGCTGATCTAAAAATTTTTCTCTCGTTAGGTCTCTAAGGATAACGATGGTGCCCTTGCTTTGATTGGCTGTATCCAGTATCTCTTTTATCACTAAGCCGATTGGTCGAAGTACATTATTTCTGCTTGAGAGGAAATAATTATCCGTAGTTATTTTTCCACCCTCAATGAGATTCCTCGCGATAGGATTTATTGAAGCTTCTATTGGGGCACCCTTAGCGTCTGTTATTTTAATTAAATCGATATAATTTTTGTTTTTTGTATCTTTCGGTTC
Source organism: uncultured bacterium (assembly GCA_903880655.1). Classification (GTDB taxonomy): domain Bacteria; phylum Patescibacteriota; class Saccharimonadia; order Saccharimonadales; family CAIOMD01; genus CAIOMD01. The sequence goes on along the minus strand of CAIRQE010000067.1, from coordinate 150 downwards.
ATATCCAATCATTTGGTTTCCCGCAAAATTACTAAGAATAATTGAGCCAGTTTTATCCAGCATAAAAACACCCACAATTAGGTTATTTAATGCGGTTTCCGATAAAGCATTTTCCTGAAATAAACCTTGCTCGTTTAATGCAGTATTATT
>CAIRQE010000066.1 GCA_903880655.1 uncultured bacterium | reverse complement strand
TCGGTAAATTAAGTTCATTAAATGCTCAATACTACGTACTTACAGATATCTACTATGTTCGCGTGCAACAAGTTCAACCAGGTGCTGCAAAAACAGATACCTCATCGAACATATCACTCGTAAAATTAGGTAACGAAATTCATGGACCTGAAGATGCGATGTATATCAATAAAAGTAGCGTTATGTTCTGGGAAAACCTCAAGAGCTCAGGGCAAGTTGTTAAAGCAATTCAGCAATACCAGGCAAACCAGGCAAAAGGTACAGCTAACTAAATTCCGGTAAACTTCACTAAATAACCTCACCTCGCGTGAGGTTATTTTTTATTCCTTTGGATTTTTACTGCCAATTGTTCTGGTAATCTTTACCAATAAGATGAAGCCGGTTAACACGCTCAACACTACAAGCCATCCCGCAAGATCTGCTGACCACTTAGGGCTTACGAAATTAAACTGATACATCTCCTTCAGGGGAAGATTTTGGTTTTTCAGGCCGCTACTGTGCGTCGTAAGATAATTCTCCACACAGGTAACATTCTTGTATAGGTCACCTCCCTGACTGTCACAACCCTCAACTGCTCTGTTATAGAGTACTTGTGAGCCATTCTGAGAGGCATCACGTGCTTCAACTTGCAGTATCGCTCTGTAGTAGGTATTTACGAGTTGGATAGGCGCCTCAGGAGACCCGTTCGTGTTTACATTCGTATTCATATGTCCAAAAACGTATCCACGTAAGTCATTTAAAGAATTTTCTACATTAACCCCGGATACATCAGCCGCCAAGAGCTCTTTCCGAAGTTTGAGCATATGTACATTATTCTGTCGAAGCTCATAGGTGGCACCAAGGGTACAGATAAAAAAAATAACAATAATCAATGGCACAGAAAAGAAAGAATCTACTGTTTGTATCAATTCTGAAGATTTTTTAGCTTTCATACTTTTGTTTTTTTGATTTCCTGTTTCATAGTAACAGATATTTGCAGTAGAATTAAGGTTATGCATGTATATTTTTCAGGAATAGGTGGCACCGGAATAGGCCCACTTGCACTCATAGCGCTTCAGGCTGGATATGATGTTTCCGGATCAGATATGCAAGAGAGCCAGTATACGCACTATCTGGAGGAAAAAGGTATTCATCTAACGATAGGGCAATCTGAAGAAGCAATTCAAAAGATTAACGCCCAGCATCCGATTGACTGGTTTGTCTACTCTTCAGCACTCGATCAATTCAAGGATTCCCATCCTGAGTTGCGGTTCGTCAAAGCAAATGGCATACGTCTATCTAAGCGAGATGAGTTTATCGCTCACCTTATCGAAGAAAATAACCTTCAGATGATTGCAGTGAGTGGCACGAATGGAAAAACTACGACCACCTCAATGCTGATATGGCTCTTCAAAAATATTAATCTTCCTATTTCCTATTCCTTAGGAGCAAAAATTTCCTTTGGTGATATGGGGGCCTACACGAAAGGCAGTAATTATTTTGTCTATGAATGTGATGAATATGATCGAAATTTTCTCTACTTTTTCCCTACTTTCAGTATCATAACTTCTATCGCATGGGATCACAGAGATATTTACCCAACCCGAAACAGTTACAATGAGGCATTCGCACAGTTCATCAATCAATCCGGAAAAGTCCTCCTTTTTGAGAAGGATGCAAAACTACTACATCAGTCTAGCGATAATAAAAGAATCATTATGGAAAATTCCAATAAGCTTATCGACAGCATTACGCTGCACGGACTCCATAATAGGCAGAACGCAGCGCTGGCTGTTGAAACCGTCCATCAATTAACCAACCACGACTATGAAGCGCTTATTCAAATAATTAACAACTTCCCTGGCTCAAACAGAAGATTTGAAAAAATCATAGAAAACGTCTACTCAGACTATGCACATACACCTGAGAAAATTGCAGCCACACTACAATTAGCCCATGAAATTAATAAAAACGTTGTCGTTGTTTATGAACCTCACAATAATGATCGTCAAAAAACCATTATTGATGAGTATCACTCGCTTTTTGAATCGGTAAATAAATTGTACTGGCTTCCGACCTATATCGCACGTAAGGATGCTGATGATGTACAGCTATCGCCAAAAGACTTCCTAGGAAAACTAAACAGAAAAACTAATGCGCAAGAAGTAGCTATGAATGAAAACTTGGCTACAGAGATAAATAAAGCTATTAGTGAAGGTAATCTCGTTCTTTGTTTATCGGCAGGAGGTGGTGGAAGTTTAGATGAATGGATTCGAGAAACGTGCCATAATGGAGTCATACATGGATAACACAATAAGTACCTTTCTCGGCTTTAGCTCAAATAGAATGTTTGCATCTATTTTCGTAATTATTGTTGCGGTAGCACTACGGTATGTCATTAAAATAGTATTGAAAAATATATTCAAAGTACCGCTTAATGCTGATCTATTTCCAAAGAGGAAAAAAGATCATGAACGACGCATCAAGACACTCAGTAGCCAGTGCACATTCAAGTACATATAACAGGAGCAGGTCCAGATCAACCTCCATTCGAAGAAATGCAGAAATTGCCAGAACAGACAGAAAAAATTGTCTAAAATGCCAGATACAGCACAAAAGAGGGGAAATGTGTCCGAATTTCATCTGCTCGAAATGCAACGACATAGGAGATCATTGGAC
>CAIRQE010000065.1 GCA_903880655.1 uncultured bacterium | reverse complement strand
ATTGTAGAAAGTTATCTAAATAGCTTTATTAATCAGATTACACAAAAAAATTATCGTGTAGCAGATAAGTATTTACAAAGCGAATTAGATATGCGTATTAAAGCTAAAATTCGTGAAAATTTATTAAAGCCATGAGCAGCGACATTAAATCTTTACTTAAAGAAGCGACCAAGGACCTTTTGACTGAGGACACGCTTAACACTATTCAACAAGCATTCGATAGCGCTGTAGAAGAGCGTAAGAATATCCATATTGAGAAAGCTTTACTTGAGCAGGATAGTGATTACGCTACTAAGCTTGAAAAACTCGTAGCTGCAATTGATCGGGATCATACTAATAAGCTCAACCGCGTTGTTGAGGCTATTGATACTAACCACACCGATAAATTACGTAAAATTGTTGAAAATTACGAAATTACTCTAACAAAAGAAGCTAAGCGGTTTAAGAACGATACCGTTAATACGCTTAGTAAATATCTTGATTTGTATCTTGAAGAGAAAATTCCGACAGCTTCAATTCAAGAAGCTGTTAACAATAACAGAGCAAATCTAGTACTTGAAGAAGTTAAAAAACTTCTAGCCGTTGATCATGCAATGGCTCAGGCATCCATTAGAGATGCAGTAGTTGATGGTAAACGTACCATTGATGAACTAACAAAAGCAGTAAGTGAGCTATCCAATAGAAATAAACATCTAGAAGAGTCCACTTCATCTGTTAAAGCAAATTTATTCATCGAGCAGAAAATTTCTACATTGCCCGATGAAAAGAAGGAATATATGAAGAGAATGCTTTCGAGCAAATCTCCGAAGTATATTACTGAAAACTACAACTACATTCTCGGACTATACGATAAGAACGAACAAGAAGCCTTGACAGTTCTTAAAGAACAGGCTGAGAAGCAGTCGGTTTCTGCTGACGCAGAAATGCCCCCTATCATTGAAGAGAACGTATCTGAGTTGTCTGAAAATGATCCCGCTTTTCGTACTTACCTAAGAGAATTGGGTAAGTATTAAAAAACTTTATTTGAGGTTGTTCCAACCTGAAGAAATGCATAAAAGGTCGATACAGATATATAGGAGAAAAAGCTAATGAAATCAATTCGTCCATCTACAGCTTACATCAGTGAGTCTCGTGCTAAAACGTTGCTAGACAAGTGGAAACCAGTATTGGAATACAAGTCTGAAAACGTTCGCCCGATCGAAGATGATCACACACGTTTGAATACAGCTATCCTTCTTGAGAATCAGGAACAGTGGTGCATGGAAGCATCTAACACTAACTCCGGTGGCGTTTTTGGCACCGGTGGTGGACAAGGCGCTTACGGTAACCAGTTCCCTTCTCAGAATGATACTGCTTATGCACCCGGTGACTATCGTCTACCTAAGATCCTCATTCCGATGATTCGTCGTACATTTCCTGAGCTAATCACTAACGAAATCGTTGGTGTGCAGCCCATGAGTGGCCCTGTTGGTCTAGCTTTTGCTCTTCGATACACATATGAGCCTACTAACCTAGGAAATCAGAGCCAGGCAACTGGTCTTGATGCTTCTGGTAACGTAAAGTATTCTAATACGAATAGTCAGTTATCAGGCAATCCTGAGTTAGGTTATCAGTTCCTTGATTCACGCTTCACTGGTATTTCCAGTAGTGCGCTATCAGGTGATGCTTCATTCAGTACCGCACTATTCCCGATGGTCTCTCAAGATCAGGGTGTTGCTCAGTTACTCAACGCGTTTGAGTTAACTTCCAACATT
>CAIRQE010000064.1 GCA_903880655.1 uncultured bacterium | reverse complement strand
TCCCAGAACCTATTAATAGCTCTGTCTTCATCTCTTTTAAGTTCTGAAAATTTATAGTTCTCGAGCACCAGATAAATGTCACGGGGGCGATCATCAATGCAAGTGTATTGAAAGACTTGAACAGTGTTCCAATCTCTGCAACGTTTGGGAGTTTTATAACAAGTGGCACGAAGCCCTTGATTTGCTGAATGTAGAGTAACAACGCTCCACTAACAGCAAGAAACATTGCAAAGGCTCCAATGTGAATTTTTCTAAATTTTCTATCTGAAACAATTAAATAACTAAATACTGCTAACGCAGCAGCAATTGCAGTTTGTCGAGTGGCGAATCCACCAATTCCTGATAATAGAAATATAGAAAAATAAACGTATCTCTGAGTGTGTACCGATTCTCTATACTTGACACCTGCATAAATGCAAATAAAAGAGAAGGATAGGGCGGGTATGTCGGTCATGTAGTTGACAGTGCTGTAGATCAACCCCCAATACGTAAAGGTTGACAAGACACCTAGGAATGAGTTGGAGGCTGATAAGAGTCTTCTCGCCAAAAAATATTCAGAAAGTAGACCGAGAAGTGCAAGAACTGCAACTGAAGAATCTAAAACATAGGTATTAGATCCAAATATCTTCAGAAATGGGTATGACCAAATAACTTGACCAGCGAAGGTCATTGCTTCCCAGCTATTCAGAATTAAATGACCAGTGGCTGCGAAGTGAATTGATATTGGCTCGAATGCCCATGTGTCATTGTGTGGAATTTGGAGCCCTTGAAAATGCATGGCAAGAAAGCAGGGCACCCCTATTCCGGTTAATGTTAGAAAAACCAATTGGAGTAGATCGATAAGCGGACTCTTCAAATATTGATCATTCGATGTCAAGAATTTTATCTCATTTACTTCCAAAGGCAACTGATCTGAGCTGGAGTCTCCACGGTCTGATTTTGAAGGGGTCGCTTTCTCATAATGCGAATTGTCTAGTGATGATTCCCAGAGATTGCACTCATTAAGCGTCCATCCATTCTCAAAAATATTTTTCATTTTTTAATGTAAGCGCTTATTGACGTCATTTATATTCAATCCTAGTGAGATTTTGACGGAATAATGAGTCTGTTCTTCTAGTTTAGTTATGGGTAAATCCTCATTATGTGTGCTATTTTTGGTTTGTGAGAACTGACATAAATTTGACAAAAGTTTACCATTTAACGATTCACTAAATTTATGGCTTATGTTAGAAAAGCTTAACTTTCAGCGGTTGTTCTTCCAAAGCGGAAACTTTGTTATGACACTTTATAAAACAATAAATGCAAACCCTTTTCTTAGGAAATGGTTATTTCCAATGTTCACCGTCATGGTTTACATTTTTCTCAGTGCAGCAAGACTTTCTGGAAGTTCTATAGATGCGCTTTCACCAACGAAGCAAGGATTAATTTTTGGCTCACCAAAACTAATAAGAACTGATGAATATGCTGTACAAACTCCGATAGTTTTAGGGCAAGCAGTGCATCATTTTCCAACAAACCTTGTTTCAGGACTTGGCGAACACAGTTCTATTTTTATATGGCTAATCCCCAATTGGAGTTGGTCCACTATCTTCAGGCCATGGCTAATCCCTGAATTATTTCTAGGAATAAACAATGGATTTGGAGCTTCATGGTGGATGCTATCGCTACTTTTAGTCCTATCGATCTATTTCCTTGTACTGAATTTATGTAATCGTATCGATCTAGCAATTATTTTCAGCCTTGGGTTATTATTTTCACCTTTGCTTCAGTGGTGGTACGACAATTCCTCGGCACCTACTGCTGTTATTGCGATGAGTGTATTTACACTGCTCTTTTACTTAAAGGCACTAAAAGCCACGAGCAAATTAAAGACCATAATTTTCTTAATTCTTAGTACATGGTCAT
>CAIRQE010000063.1 GCA_903880655.1 uncultured bacterium | reverse complement strand
CCGTCACTAAAATCACACTATTCATGCATATTAGTATAGAGCATCTTTAGCTTAAGCAATAATTAAAGCAAACATAAAACCGGGATGTTTCACCCGGTTTAATTGGATGCGTATAGCTTCCATTACTATTTTATGCCTGCTAGTAATTAATTACAATCTACCGACATATTTAATTTAGTATTCTTTTTTTAATTATTTCGATTCTAACGCTTCTTTTGCCATGAAACCTAGTGCTATTTCCATTGCGCCGCTCACGAGGGCGAAGAAACCAACTACCCACACCCATGCTAGTGTTGCTGGGCCTGGATACCATGCCACAACGAGTCCGGCTAGAACCGCAAGACCACCTGTGACAAAATGATACATTCTCACGCTATCGGACACCTTAGCATCATAAGCAAGTACGATGCCTATAACTCCTCTTGTTACAAAACTAATTGCAATAAAGAGTGCTAATGTCGCAACCGCAAGACCACTGCCAACGTGCCGAAGCAGATAGACTGAGACTCCAATTTCAAGGAGCCCAAGTAGCGCTCGGAGCATTCCCGCGAAAGCACTATGAACCATTTTTCGCATTGATCGAGATAGATCAACTACACCATTAATACCAATAAATACCGCCAGAAGAAGTGCCAGGACTCCAACTGTTAAATGCGGCCAAATAACTGCCACAAATCCGAACACTACTGATACCAATCCTGCCAGTACGAACATCCACCATACATTTTTATCGTCTTCTTCGAAGACGTATACTTGTTTGCTTGCCATACCTATACTCCTTTAATTAGTATATTTTCACTGTATGCCCATTCATTTATAAGGTCAAGCTTTTTTGATGTTTAGGGGTGCTACTGTTATTCTATGTATATGAATAATCAAAAAAGAACTCTGCTCGTGACAGTAACTTTAGCACTTCTTTTTGCGGCGTATTTTCTACGAAGTTATTTCATTATCATAGCCTTCTCTACTCTGCTAGCGTTTTTATACAATCCTAGCTACAAATGGTTCCTCAAAAGAACAAAAGGTAATTCGGGATTGTCTATAGCCCTGACGATTCTTTTCGCTACTGTTACTATCCTCTTACCGCTCAGTCTGTTGCTTTTCATAACTGCCCAAGAAGCTGCAAGTTTAATTACAAGCATCAAAAGTAATACAACAACGGTTGCCAATCATCAAACAATTGCCAATATTATTGCATCACTCAATACAACCATTCACCACGTTCCCGGCTTAAACGATACAACCATCAGTCTTGATTCAGTCTCTGCTTGGGCTAAGACGTATGTTGCTACTATGACCAAAACAGGTCTTAATTATCTTTTATCCCTAGCGGGAGGGTTTACGGCAATCTTTTCACAATTTATTATTTTTATCTTTATCTTCATCTCATTGCTTAAAAACCAAACAACTATTATCTCAATCTTAAAGCAGATCAACCCGCTGGGGACTCGTGCTGCAAATCTTTATTTGTCTCGTATTTCTGCTATGACAAAAGCCATGGTTAAAGGTCAATTCATCATTGCGTTCTTGCAAGGGCTTGTCGACAGCACTCTTTTGTATATTGTGGGGGTACACTATTTCTTTTTCTGGCTTGTATTCATTACCTTTCTTTCAATAATTCCCTTAGGTGGAGGAATCATAGTACTTCCTGCTGGTTTCGTGTTTTTACTTACAGGCCATATTTGGGAAGGCTTATTACTTATTCTCGGACATATCATTATTGTTACCAATATAGATAACGTGTTACGTCCTCAGCTGGTACCAAAAACTGCTCGACTTGATCCGGCTCTCACTATTTTGTCAGTCTTTGCTGGCCTTAAGATGTTTGGGTTTCTGGGGATTGTGATTGGACCAGTTATTATGATCATTCTCATAACTACAATTCAGGAATATCTAGATTACGTTACAAAACAAAAACAACTCACAAATCTTCTCGATAAATCTACTTCTTAGTAACTTTAACTGAGGTTTTCTGATTGTAATACCAGATGCCACATAGAGCGGTTATACCAATAAATGCCACCATAGACATGAATGGAATTGTCATAAAACCAAACCAATTGATTTGTTTGTTTGCACACGAAACTGCTCCATCAATGGTGCAACTTATGAGTGTTTCCTTTATTATCCCAGCCTGTAAAAGAGTGTGGTAAAAAGCAAGCAAAGACCCAAAAATACTGAGTGGCAAGACGTACATAAAAGCTTTATTATCTTTTTTAAGAATTGCAACAGACATAATGGCTGCGATTGGGTACATACAGATTCTTTGCCACCAACATAACTTACAGGGAGCTAAGCTCATTACCTCTGAGAAATAAAGACTTCCAAAAACTGAAAGTATACTTATAGTCCACACTCCATAAGGAATATATTCATCTATTTTTTTGAATTGGAGTTGGGCTTTTTCTTTCATAAAAACAAGTATAGCAAATTCCTAGAAATGTTCTCGCAGATGTGCCATGCTGAACTCCCAATTTGCATCAGTTTTCTTGTGTGGATTAAAGATGTTTTCAGGATCAAAGATATGTTTTAATTCTTTAAAATGAGCGAATATCTCAGGGCCATGCATCGCCTCAAGCCAAGGGCCACGGATCATACCATCATTATGCTCACCACTCAGACTTCCACCATACTTCAATACTATGGAGGTGATTTCTTTCATCGCTGGCTCTAGCTTAGCTTTCTCTTTTGGATCTTCGATTTTCATGAGTGGAATAATATGAAAATTACCATCACCCATGTGTCCCGCAATAGTGGCAAGTAATTTGTATTTATTGATCACCTGTCTAATTTCAGGTAAAAATTCAGGTAAAACAGCTGGAGGCACGATCATGTCGTCCATGAAAGGTGCTGTATGCTTATCTTTAACTTTGCTTCTGAGTAATTGAAAGCTTTCTCGACGCATAATCCAGAATTTTTTTGCCTTTGCTTCCGTTTCGTCATTCTCAAAGAGTGCTTCATGTTTAAACTCTTGCAGATCTTTTCGAAGCTGAATTACTTTTTGCTTAGTTTCCTCTGCGGTTGGGCTGTTGAACTCTACGAGTAGAACCATCTTGGGGATTCCCCGGAACAACTTAAGCGCGTCAGGAATTAATTTAATTCCAAGCTTTGCCATACCAATCCACCCTAGCGATTTATGAAAATACGGAAAGAGCTTAAAGCTTAACATTAATGTGTAGTTATCGAAGCCTTCAAACGTTGCTGGCTTATGTTCAAGTACTTTATTAATAAGCTTTCCGAGATCATCAGTTTTTCGGAGGAAAATAACAAGAGTTCCAGAATTTTTGGGAGCGGGCACTAAGCGAAAAGTTATTTTTGTCACCATACCGAGAGTTCCCTGTGATCCAACGATTGCTTGAGTCATGTCAAAGATGCCTGTTTCTCTATCCCAAATATTCCATAAGTGATATCCCATTGAATCTTTACTTACATGCGGTTTAGCTGCCTTGATCTGATCATAGTTATTTTCAACGAGATCAAATACCTTTTTGTATATAACCCCCTCATAATCATTCTGAGCAATTTTTTTTTCGAGTTCTATTTTTGTTAGTGGTTTAACCTCATATTCTTTTCCGTCAGCAAATATGACTCGAAGTACTTTTACGAATTTCTCTGTCTTTCCGAACTCTAGGGATTTTTCACCGCCAGCGTTATTAGCAACCATACCACCAATTGCACACAATTCTCTTGAAGCAGGATAACTCGGCATAATAGCATCGTATTTGAGAGTAGATTTTTCGAAGTCCCTATAGTACATTCCTGGCTCCGCAGTTGCCTCATCTTTTGAGCCACTCAGAAAATTATTCATGTGCTTCGAAACATCAAGTATTATTGACTCACCTACGGTACCACCTGACATGCAAGTTCCTGCACTACGAGCTACTATCGATAGGTGTGGGTTCTGCTTTTTATTATCGCTAACAAATCGAACTACTTTTTGAATGTCTTCGCTATCTTTAGGAAAAACAACTACATCAGGCTTAAGTTCGAACATGCTTGCATCATGACTATAAAATTCACGGGTCGCTTCCGTCGCATCAACTTCGCCTTTAACAAGATTTTTTATTTGTGTTTCTAAGTTTTCCATCCCATATAGAGTAACCCGAAAAAAACACAAGCGCAATATAAAGATTGTTGTTACAATTATTTGGATATGAAGCAAAAACATCTCATTATTGTCGGTAGCGGTTGGGCAGGGATGAAGCTAGCTCGTGAACTTAAAAAATATCCGCAAGAAAAATTGAAAGTTACCCTAATTTCAGACATCACTACTTTTCGTTATAGTGCAGCCTTGTATCGCGCAGCAACAGGTCACAAGGAACATGAAGCTATAATTCCAATCAGCGAGATACTTTCAGATAATCCTCATATTAATTTCATAAAAGAAACTATCACGCATATTGATAGAGAAAAGAAAGTTATCAGCACCAAGGATGGCATGAAGTTTCATTATGACTATGCTGTTCTTGCGCTAGGAGTGGTTACTTCATATTTTGGTATTCCAGGTATTGATCAATATTCATACAATATTAAAACAACATCTGAACTACACCATTTCAGGGCTCACTTACACCGAGAAATGATTGACGAAAATTCACTCGATAAATCATACAACGTTATTGGCGCTGGCCCAACTGGAGTAGAACTCGCTGCAGCATTAACTTCATATATCAAGATAATTGCAAAGAAACATAAAATTAAATCTTCTAAGCTTAGGATTAATCTTATAGAGGCTCAGAAAAGAGTATTGCCAATTAGTAATGAAAAAGCTTCTCAAAAAACACTCAAACGACTTCGTAAATTGAAAGTTAAAGTTATGCTCAATCAAAAAGTTGAATTACAAACTCCTGATTTTCTTCAAGTTAATGGTGTACAAATTCCAACTTCAACAGTTATTTGGACAGCGGGCGTCACTAATAATCCATTCTTCAAAAAAAATGAAGCCCAATTCTCATTCAATCCTAAAGGCAAAGTTGTTGTCGACAATCACCTTATGGTTGACGACGCCGTATATGTAATTGGAGATAACGCCGACACCCCCTATAGCGGTCTGGGTTTAACTGCAGTCGATAATGCTGGATATGTATATAAAGATCTTAAACGGCAGCTGAAGGGCTCAAGAAGACGCCCAGGGTACAAACCCCTGGTGCCCGCAACTGCGATCCCAGCTGGAAAAAAATGGGCAGTTTTTCAGTACAAGAAATTTGTTTTAACCGGCCCTATTGCTTCCTTGATTCGATCGATAGCAGATCTCGTTGCATATAGCGATATATTGGGTTACAAAAAAGCTCTACATATCTGGCTTACTTCTGAAGAAAAAGAAGAAAAGTGCCAGGTCTGCAAAGCTTCATTTAACCAAAGTTAAGTTATCTATTTTGGTGAGCGCGGAGTGCATTTAGGATCACGATAATGTCTACAAGCTCTTGGAGTAAAGCCCCATAGACAGGCTTAACGGCTCCTGTAACACCGCAAAATATCATGAGACCTATACTGAGTCCTATTCCAACGAATATACTTTGCTTAGCAATCTTCACCGCACGTTTGCCGATATGAATGCTATCAGCTACTTTGGAGAAATCCTCAAGCATTATAACTACATCGGCGCTTTCACTTGCAGCCGTAGAACCTTTAGCTCCGAGGGCAATGCCGACATCTGCTGCAGATAAAGATGGCGCATCATTAATTCCATCACCAACAAAAGCAAGCGGTGCATATTTTTTTCTGAATAATGCGAGATGGTTTAACTTATCTGCTGGTAAACATTCCGCTTCAACTTTTAAGATTCCGACTTCTTTTGCTATTCGCTCAGCAACCACCTTACGATCTCCGGTGAGCATCATGGTCTTCAAGTGAAACTCTTGACGTAAGCGCTTAATTGTTCCTATCGTTTCAGGGCGAAGCACGTCTACGAATGTTACTGCGCCTATGTACACCCCATCTACTGCAACAAAGATTGCTGTTTCTTCAAGTGCTTTTCCAAGTTCTTTATTTGTTGGTACTTTAACCCCGGCATCCTTGAGGAAGTCCAGTTTACCTGAAAGTACTTTTTTGGATTTCACCTCTGCTCGTACACCACTTCCAATTGTTTCACTAGCCTTAACTGCAGCCATAACCTTAATACTGCGGGCCTTCGCTTCGTGCAATATCGCCCGAGCCAATGAATGGGTTGAATGAGATTCAACAGCTGCTGCATAGCCAAGAACTTCTTCTTGCGTAATATTTTTTCCAAAGGTAATTACTCTATTAACTTCTGGAACTCCCTTTGTTAGAGTGCCAGTTTTATCAAATGCTATCGCCTTCAGCTCAGCAAGAGACTCTAATGCTCCCCCATTCTTTACTATAATTCCTTGTGACGCTGCCCGACTCATCCCAGACACAATTGCGGCAGGTGTAGCAATAAGAAGTGGGCATGGTGTTGCAACTACCAGCACTTCAAGCGCTCTTAGTGGGTGGCCACTCACAATCCATGCAATAGCAGAAAGCGTAAATGCAACAGCAGTAAACTGCACACTGTATCGGTCGGCTAGGCGCACCATCGGTGAACGACTTGATGCAGCTTCCGAAACGAGCTTAATGATCTGCTCGTATTGACTATCGTGTGAAGTATTGAGGGCTTTAACTTCAATTGAAGCCTGCTGGTTGATCGCTCCACTTAATAATTTATCACCGACTTTTTTATCTATAGGAAGACTTTCACCTGTCAGTGCAGATTCATCAAGAGAAGTAATACCCTTAACGATAACTGCGTCAACCGGAATTACTTCGCCGGGCTTGACTAACAATATATCGTTTTTCTTGATCGTATCAACTGCGACAGTTTTGAAAGAAGAGCCGATTTTTTTGTGCGCCACCTTTGGAGCACGCTTCAAAAGTTCATTCAGTTCTTTTTTTGCTTTCTCCTGTGCGAAATCCTCAAGCGCTTCACCACCAGTTATCATAAGAACAACAACTATCGCTGCTAAAAACTCTCCCATTAAAAGCGAAGCAACGATTGCAGTCAGAGCTAAAAGATCAAGCCCATACTCTTTTTCTTTAATTGACTGGAGCATTTCTTTGGCCATAGGTACAACTACGTAAATACCCATAGCGGTAAACGCTACATCTGCTATTATCTTGAGTTCTAGGAAATACAGGATAAGCCCGACTACGAGTGTTACGATAACAGCACTAAGAGTTTTATATCTTTTTATAAATTCTTTTCCAAACATTTACTCTTTATGATACAGGAAAAGTTTGTTTTTTAAAAAGCTAAATCGACCATTTGCCTCGAGCGGAAGCTTAGAATAGCCTATATTAGAAAAGTTGTTATCAACAAATATGAAACTGCTACGAGCATAACCGAGAAAGCAAGCATAATGAAAACATTGGAAAGTAGTCCATTTTTATGCTCACCCATAATGTTTGAATTATTACCCACCCGCGCTATCAAAAAGAGTAATGGCACTGCCGCGATTCCATTAAAAACTGCCGCGAAAACTAATGCCTTAATCGGATTAATTCCGATGAAATTGATACCAAGGCCAGCTAAAGTTGCTAGGATTATAAAGAAATAGAAGCCTTTTGCTTTTTTGTATTTCTTATGTAAACCTTCGTTCATTCGAAAGGTTTCACTTAGTGCGTATCCCGAGGAGCCTGCAAGAACTGGCACTGCAAGAAGGCCAAGCCCGATAATCCCGGTAGAGAAAATTATTTTCGCAATTAAACCTGAATGTGGAAAATTTTTAACGAGCGGCTGGAGCGCATTCGCGGCATCTGCCGCAGAATTAATTTGAGTTACACCGTGAAAATTGAGGACCGATGCACAGGTCAAGACTATAAACCAGGCACCAAGCGTTGCAATAAGCATACCTGTAAAATTATCAATCCTTACACTTCTAAGAAAATGTTTCGTGAGTTTTGGCTCATTAAGGCCCTTTTCTCCGAGTCGGTGTGTCATTTTTTCATCTTCAACAATTTCTGAAGTATCCCAGAAAAATAAGTATGGCGAGATGGTTGTTCCAAGAAGCCCTACTAATATATAAAGTACATCTTTATTAAGATGTAGATTTGGGTGAATGGTTGCATGAAATACTTGTGACCAATTTTGTCCAACCAGTATTGCTGTGAGCGGATAAGCAAGAAGCATCAAAGCTAGCCACTTTAAGATTCTTGTATACGTCTTATATTTAACAAAAATCTCCAGCATGAGTATGAGTACAGCGAATGCAATTGTCAGTACTGCAAAATTAATATGAAAAAAGAGCTGCATTGTAGCCGCCATCGCACCTAAATCAGCTCCTATATTAATAGTGTTCGCGACAAAGACGATTAGCACCGAAACCATAAGGAGTTTGCGGCTGTAATTATCGCGAATAACTGCCGCAAGTCCTTTACCGGTTACGGCACCAATACGTGAGCAAGACTCTTGCACGGCAAGGAGTAACGGAAACATGAACGGCATTGCCCAAAGTAAGCCAAAGCCATACATGGCCCCAGCCTGAGAATAGGTAGCAATTCCTGACGGATCATCATCGGCAGCTCCAGTAACAACTCCTGGGCCTAATATTCTCAAAAAGCGATTGAAGCGCTTGTAATTAAAATAGCTTTTGGTAAGAATTCGTGCTTTTTTCTCAGTCTTAACAATTCGTTTCTCGGTCTGATTTATCGTTTTTCTTGTTCTGGATTGTTTCGCCATAATATTTAATATCTCAATAAAATTGTATCATTCTTATGCTTAATACAATACTTTATATGCTTGACCAATCTTCATTTTTATGCTACTATTTGTGTAATTGTTTCTAATGAATCCGGGTTAGGTCGCTTGGTACTCGATTTCATTGACTGCAATCAAGTATCAAACTAACTACAAAAAGGATTCTTTTTTTATGTATTCAAATAACTCACGTTTTTCGCGACCACGAAGTGGCTCATCTCGCTCATCAGGCGGCTCAGCATCATTTGGTGGCACACGATATGGTGGTGGACGCTCTAACGGCCGAAAAGGCTTAAAGCAAAATATCCATCATTCAAAGTTTATTAAAGCTGCAAAGCCCGTTGAGGCTGAGCAGTATGTTCCCATGCACGGCGACAT
>CAIRQE010000062.1 GCA_903880655.1 uncultured bacterium | reverse complement strand
TTGCAGTATTATAGCCATCTTCACCGTCATGACAGACGTCTACAGCATAGCTCTCTTGCTCCAGCCCCTCCTTGAGGGCTTGGGCTATTCGATGTTCATCCTCAATTACTAGTAATCTCATACCTACATTATAGAGTGTAGAACTTTAAAATTAGCTTAAAGAAGTGGCTTCACAAGGCTTTCATGGTGTTTGATTGATAATGGTGACAAAAGCCGAAAATGTACCTGACTGAAATGCTCAGTCGGAAAGTAATTAACAAACGCAAAAGCTCAAAATAAGCACATGGGTCTGATTTTGAGCTGTCGCATCTGGCTGGGCATCATAGACCAGGTTAGAAGTTGTTTGATTACAATACCAAGTCACAATTAACAGATAAAAATATTTATCTAACTGTTAATAATTTTGTTCTGAGTGTTGTATTAAATATGCTATAAAGCAATTATTCTTGTCTTCGTATAGTTAATGATCCTAGGATTAGGGCAACTATTCCAAACACTGCAACAATCATTAAATCTTTTGTAAGTTCATGCGTCCAAGTGGCATTCTCTGTTACTTGCTTCATTGCTTTGACCGAATAAGTAAGAGGCATTATATCTGCAAACCACTGCAAAGGTTTTGCCATTAGATCTTGTGCGACGAATAAACCACATACTAATAACTGAGGCATTATAAATGCTGGCATAAATTGAATTGCCTGGAACTCACTTGTAGCAAAAGCACTGAGGAACAATCCTAGAGATGTACCTAGAAAAGAAGCAAATACTACTGCTATTAAAGTAGGAATAACTCCACCTAATACAGTGACATTTAGAAATCCAAGCATTACTCCTGCAGATATTAGCGCCTGACATAGCCCAAGGAATGAAAATGCTAAGGCATACCCAAAAATAAAATCTAGCTTTGTCATCGGCATAGTTAATAATCTATCTAGTGTTCCTGTAGTTCTTTCCCTTAAAGTAACAATCGATGTAATAAGAAACATCATTATCATTGGGAATATGCCAAGTAGCATCGGTGCGATACTATTATAAACTTGTGGCTCACCCTGAAATACATACTTCATAATCGTTAATAGTACTGGTGGTACGATAAAAAGGAGGGCAACTGTTCTAGGATCGTGACTTAGCTGTCTAAGTACACGAGAAGCAGTGGATAATGTTCTGCTTGGACTCATTCTTTTACATCTCCTACTAATTTAAGAAAAGTTTCCTCGATTGTTTTTGTATTATTATTCTTCTTTAATTCGCTTGGTGAACCATGTGCTAATAATTTGCCTGATCTAATTAGGATGAGGTCATCACATCGTTCAGCTTCGTCCATAGAATGACTTGAAACTAGCAAAGTCGTACCTTGAGCTTTCAATTTATTAAATAGCTTCCAAAGACTCTCTCTTAGTACTGGGTCTAGGCCTATGGTTGGTTCGTCTAATACCATCAATTTTGGTGAACCAATAAGTGCAACTGACAACGAAACACGCTGCTTCTGTCCGCCTGATAGATTTTTAACAAGGCTGTTAGCTTTATCTGACATATCAACTTCATGAAGTATGTTATTAATAATCTCGTTTACATTTTTATGACCCATCATTGTTGCGAAATACTTTAGATTTTCTTTGACAGTTAAGTCTGGATACACAGATAGTTCTTGAGTCATATAACTCATTTGATGTCTTAACTTTGAATCCCCTGCAGGTAATCCAAAGATTTCAATGCTTCCAGATGTAAGTTTTACTCGCCCAACAATGCTTCTAATTAAAGTCGTCTTGCCAGCGCCAGACGGACCTATGAAACCAATGGCTTTGCCTTCTGGTAGTGCTACATTTATATCTTGTAATGCATTAAAAAATCCACTTAAAGTTACGGATAAATGACTTATTTTAATAGCACTATGATTCATGTCGCAGTAATTCGTTATTTTTGTTATAATTCATCATATGTTGAATTCTAAAGAACTTAAGTTTTAATGTCAATCATTATCATCAATTTATGAATATGCAATCAAAGCACACTGGTCGCAGACAAGGTGAATCTAATGCTAAAGAAGATATTATTCTTGCCGCACAGAACTTATTTGCGTTAAGTGGATATGATAAAGCGACAATTAGGTCCATCGCTAAAGAAGCTAAAGGTGATCCTGCACTAATAAACCACTATTTCAAAAGTAAACAAGAATTATTTATTGAAAGTATGCTTCCACTATTTGATGGCCCTAAACTTCTCCAAAAAGCTTTGGATGGCCCAGATGATGAAATAGGGTTAAGGTTATCTAGGTTGTTTATTTTCTTGATTTCGAATGAAAGAACTAAATCCTTAATTATTGGCATAATTAGAAGCTCAACTACTGATGAACAGGCAGCTAAAATGTTGAATAGATTTATAACAGAAAATGTCGCATCTATACTGAAACAAAAAATAAAGGGAAAGGACGCTAGTGTTATATCAAATCTTATTGGCTCTCAATTTGTAGGTATAGTAATGGCTAGAGAGATAATAAAAGTTGAGCCTATAGTGAGTTTATCAGAAGATGATCTTATGAAGTATCTTGCACCAAAATTACAAATATATTTCGATTAACTTCTAATTTATACAATGGCTTAGAATAATTAACAGATACAATATGAGCTGGCTGGGGATAAGGTCGCTTGATTGAACTTTTATCAGCTTATAAAAAAATCAAAGATAGACATCAAATTTTTTAAAAAAATGAGATAAACAGATTGACTATTGTTATAACAAGATTATAATAATAGTATGGTAGAAACTG
>CAIRQE010000061.1 GCA_903880655.1 uncultured bacterium | reverse complement strand
AACTCTCTTTCGGTAGCGAACCTAGCCTAATCTATAAAACTATTATAACTTAACTAAACTGAATTTTGAAGGTAAACTGAATTGAATCGCTAGTATTCAAAGGAATGCCTGTAAAGTCACCCTTAACAAACAAGTTACCAGAAGTAGAGGCATCAAACAAACCAGCGTTAGTGATTGTCTCACTTGTACCAGCAGTTTGTGTACCTACAACTTGAAATGTGTCGTTTGTTGTGGATGTTGTAACTTGAGAAGTAGTTCCACTAACACGTGGCGTTACCTCTGTAAACAAAGTTGTATCTGTTGCACCAGTCGTACCTGCACCTGTACCCCAAGCCACATACTTAGGCTGAGTAGCTGCACCACCATTAAGGTAGTTGGTTACGATGGCTTTTCCAGTATTAACTAGGAGTGTAGCCATGTTTATTTCCTTTCGATAAGTTTTCCTTTGCAGGAATAACTCTTAAATTATATTCAACATGTAATCCACAAACATCTGCACCTTGTAAAGGTACAATATGGTCAACATGCCAAAGTTCTTCAGTGTTTTTATTTAACATAGCAGCTAATTGATACTTAGCTTTAATTGCTACTAAATTAGCCCACTGAGGGGTTGCCTGAAACTGTTTTGCTCTATACTTTGCCGTATTATTAGCAGCGTAAGCAAGATTATTTTTTACCCACCTTAGTGCGGTGTTTCTTTTCTTGTCTATGTTGTCTAATACCCATTTATTTACTTTATTAACAATTTCTTGTTTATTTTGTAAATAATAAGTTTTAGAATACGCTTTTCTGCATTCTTTGCATGAAGGATATAAACCAGTTTTTTGTTGCTTGCACTTTGAAAAGCAATTTAATAATTTTTCTTGTTTACATTTAGAACATTTTTTAAATGTTTTATCCATTTTTTAATATTCCAAATTAACTGTTTTAAAGGGTTTTTATAAAAAGCATCTATAACGCCAAGTTCTTCCACAGTACCATCAGCACGAATGATAGTGGCAACAAGTTGAATTTCTTTGGCGTCTAGATTAGTTTGCATAATTAGCCCGGACCTTGTTTAACAAGTTCAAGAACGATTGTATAAGAAAGAATAGCCCCTGTAGACCATCCTTGAGTTTGTAGTGTAATTTTACCTGTGGGTGAAGTTGCGTTGTTTACAATACCGCCATAACGCCACGCATCTACTTTACCACGTCCTACAAAATTACCAATACGAACTGGACTACTAGCGTCCCAAAATAGTTCTACATCTAAGCCATCTTCAACGTCAAAGTTAATCTTATTGATTCTAAGTTTAGTGGCTTTAACGCCGTTAATGTTGTAATCAGATAAAGTAGCCGGGTCAACAATAATTGTAGAGCCTTGGTCAGATGTATCTAAAATACCATCTAATTTAAGAATCGTATTACGTGGACCATCTACTAAAGTCTGAATAGTAGTTGAGTTAGCCATTGTAACCCCCTATTAACGTGTGGTTTCTTCAGCAATTAAAGCGTAGTCAATAGTAACTGTTTCAGTAGCAACAGGAGTAATACTAAAGAAAGGCGACATTAAAGCATTGCTGATTGTTGTACCAGTAGTACCAATAGTAACACCTGATACACGAGCAATCATGTTGTCAGAAACAAACACTTGCAAGTCAGTACCATCGTAGTAGAAACCTACGTCAAGGTACGTATCAGCAACAACAGTAGTAATACCTGTAAGCAATGTTGTAGAAACGTTGTTAACTACAGAAACCAAGTTCAAAGAAGTTGAAGAAGCTGGTTTGGTAAAGTATAAACGGTCAGTAGTAGCAATAGTGCCACCGCTAACTTTAGACATACCAAAGTTCAATACCATAGCACCTGCAATAGCAGAAGCCTTGATACGATGTAAGAACCAGAACTTGTTACCACCAATAAATTGGAATGTAGCAGCAGTACGATACACAGAAGCAGCAGTAGCGGATACTGGTGTTAAAACACCGATACCGTTTAAACCATCAGCCAATGCAAAAGCAGCACCGCCAGTGATTGTACGAGCAGCAGCAGCACCTAAGTCTGTAAAGTCGTTGGAATATGTAAATACATCAAGACCTGCGTCAGAGGATGTATGGAAAGGGTCTGGCAATGGATAATCGCCTAGTGGTTTGCCTTTTGCAACGGTGGCAATACCGTATGTAAATCTTGTTGGTGTTCCCATTTGTATCTCCTAAAAGTGATGGGTCACGTCAATTAAGACGTTTAGGATAAAAAGTGTTACGAGTGATTTTTAATACTAGCTACAGGAGTCATGCGTTTCTTTTTAACGCCAGACAACTGACCGCCTTGATTCTCTACTGCTTGGGTATTGCCTAAACCTTT
>CAIRQE010000060.1 GCA_903880655.1 uncultured bacterium | reverse complement strand
CACGATGTTTCCGAGCTGCTGCTTTTTCCCTTCGTTTTTTAGTGTCGCCTCATCAACGTTAAAAAGATAGATAATTGGCTTGGCCGTAAGCAGCTGGAGCTGCTTGTATTCAGATATTTCTTTTCGAAGAGTTTCATCGCTCAATAGGGTATTGCCATCATCTAGATGCTTTCTGGCATTCCCAAGAAGCGTAACAAAAGAAGCAATCGTTTTATCACTTCGAGCTTCTTTTTCTAGTCGGGGTAGAACTTTATCAATAGTTTGAAGATCGGCAAGAACAAGCTCTGTGTTGATCACATCTATATCCTTTGAAGGGTGTAGTTCATTTTCGACATGCAGAACGTTACTGTCTGCAAAATCCCTGACTACTTGAACGAGTGCCGTACATTCTCTGATGTGCGATAAAAACTGGTTACCAAGCCCTTCGCCCTTGCTTGCGCCTTCAACGAGGCCTGCGATATCCGTAAAAGTGACCGTCGCAGGTATAATTTTTTTTGTATCATAAAGAGCAGCCAGTTTGTCTAGGCGTGCATCATCAATAGGGACAATACCCGTATTGGGCTCAATGGTCGCAAATGGATAATTTGCTGCCAAAATATTATTGTTGGTAAGGGCATTAAAAAGGGTGGACTTGCCAACATTCGGCAGGCCAATAATGCCTATGCTCAACATTTAAACCAACCTTTCGTTTTCATCTGTTAATCATAGCATAACAAGTTGGAATACTTGTAAAACAATACAAAACATGCTACAATACAGTCAGTAAGTAAACAAATAAAAATGACAGAAAAATTAACAAAACAATTTGGTAGCCCCACATCAGAAACTGAGGCTCCTTTGGAGCAAGGGGAAAAAGAACACGAAAGTGTTGAAGTTCGTTTTGATGCAAAAACCGGCACATTATTGCTTGGCTTGGGAGGAAAAGAGAGACTAGATCCTCAATTTTTAGAAGATGCGGAAAGTAATGGCTTTTGCGCCAAGGACGAACTTCATATGACAGTCATTGGCTTTAAGCAGGGCAAACAGTTAATGAAAGCTATAAAGCAATATCCCGAGCTTGCCGATAAAATAGCTACTCTTGCAGGTGAAACGGAATGGGGTATTCAGCCTACAGGCGAAAGGTATAATTTAACTAAGCAATATGAAGGAGAAGATACTCCCAGACAGTCAATTATTGAAATGGTTGCTTGTCCGGGTGGTGAAAGCTTCATCGGTCAATTAAACACGCTTACTGGCTTACAGCTTGAAGAGCAACCACCTCATGTAACGCTGGCTACTCAGGGAAACCCACAAGGTATCGGCATAAATACCGGCCAAGATATTATTGATTTAGGTCAAAGGATGGCCTAGTCATTTAGCTCTGATAATTTTCTACAAAAGCTCTTTGAATATCCACGCTTACCCTGTGGATCTGGCATTTTGAAAGTGATGGAATAAGGTATGGTTGTGTCCTGTAGTTGCCAATTGATAAACTCATAGTACATAAATTATAACAGATTAGAAGATAAACTTTTTACTTTACGTTATAAAACATAAGGAGTATTATCTAGCTAAGATATGGGTACAAAAAAGAAATATTTTTCATTTAAACGAATATTGGTTATAGCTCTTCTTTTTGTCGTGATAATTGCCACCGGAGCGTTTATTAATAATAAAAATAGTCAATTGGCATGCGTGTCAGACCCTAGCCTTATGAAGCAGGCAAGTATTTCAATAAAAAATAACGATAACAAAAGTCTCTTGGCCATTGTGAATAAAATTACTAAAAAGAGCAAATATGCTAATGATCCCAATTGTGACTTTATCGTCATGTCCTACTATATAAATATTAGTGATGGAAAAAATGCTCAAATCAGCTACAACGAACTGAAAAAAGTATTTAATTCTAAGAACGGTTTAGACTCTAAAATTTCAGACACAGCACTGCCGATAGACACCTATAATGGAATAATAGAGTATTTAATCACTCAATCAAATCAGCCTATAAAGAGGTTCTTGCCGGAATCGGAATTAAGTAAGTGATGAAAAAAAACTTTATTAAAATCCTTCCAATTTTTGCTGTTTTTTTCATACCTCTGTTTTTTAGAGTAAATCTTGTTCATGCAGCAGCAGCATCTGGGACGGGTGTACCAACCGGTTCAGTACCTGAATGGGTAGCAACAGATATAAGTACGCATTGCAAAGAAAACTGGGGGATCGTTTCTGATACATGGTTATCTTCAGTCGGGCAGCCATCTCAAACTAACGTTAATGTATCGCAAGGAGCTAATTCTGTAGATTTGCAGCTTAACCAAATTTATTATAGGTGTCATGTAAATGGAGGTGGAAAGCCGGTAAATGGCACCCAAGACGTTACGTTTATTTCACGGGCAGATAATACTGACATCCCGGTCCCCATTACTTTAACCGGATCATATCCTTCGACAAGTTTAGGACCTGCTCAATATAATCAAATAGTTGTTCGCAAAGTAAAATATACTCCTTCAAGTCCTTTCCAAGCTTCTCAAAAAATAACTGTAAATCTTTATGACCGAGGTTATTATTCCGCAACTAATGATATGAATAGATGCTCAAAATGGCAAAACACTGACTGGAATGGGATACCAATTGATAACACTTTAGATCCCAAATCAGGTGGAAAGAATTGTGCAACGGGAATGACTCAACTTACGATTTATGTCGCTGTCACGAGCGTAACGATCCAAGGTGTTGTTTATGGCCACACTACTGGATCCGGGAAGGTGGGGCTCCCAGGAATTACGATTCCAACAGCAGGAGCCGTTCCTGGAAATTGTACGCAAGGTCAATCAATTTCTCAATCGTCGACTACTGATGCTGCGGGTTCCTTCTCTTTCCAAGTCGGTGTTGATAACTATTTCTGCATAAGAATACCTACCACCTATAATAGTCCAGGCGGAGTTTATTATTCTAATCCTGTCATTACTCCACTTGGAAGCACTGGTGTATCTCATAGTATTGGGACTTCTTGTAGTGCCACATCAAGTTCATATGAATGGCAACTAGCTGAATTAAATAAAAGCGCAACAACTTCCGGAGCTAATTGGTGCAATTATGGCCTCTCCTCTAATCGTGGCTACGATTTCCTCTACCAAAAAGCCCAAAGAGCATCCATAGCTGCGACTACTTCTGTTTCATTACTAAAAGCGTATCCTGGCGATTCAGTAACCTTTACAAGTACTGCCGCTGATTCAAATACACTCCCAGATGACGGCACAGACACCTACTCATATTCAGTAACCCCATCAACATCTGCCAGTTCTGGTGATACGACATTTGGTGCATGCGGTACTTCGGTAAATGTTTCCTCCCCTCTAATACCCGAAGCCGAAGCCACGCATACTCAAAGTTGTACTATCACGATTCCAACAACGTCGACTGCTAGTACAACCTATTGCATCACCACAACTATCTCCTATCAACCCACCTATGCGTCCGTCACTGGCTCTCCTGCAAAAGCTTGCGTTGTAGTACTCCAGAAACCTACCGTAGTAGTGACAGGCGTAGTGAATGGAGTCAGCCCGGCCCCTGCTGAACACGAGATAGGCTCGGCATTTGATGTAACGATGAGAGTTGCTATTAGCTGTAACGACTTCATAGGAACAATTTCCTATTCCATTACTTCTTTACCCTCAATTTATTCTAGTTACTCCACATATGACTGCACTGCAACCAGTCCCGCAGTTTCGAATAAACCAATTACAATTTCGGCAGATACCCTCAATGCAAATGACCCAAATCCATACGTTTTCACGGCTGCTATAACTGTCGCAGCTGGCGTTCCAGCTCCGCTTCCTTCATCAACAGCTACACTTAGAAATTACACCGTCCCCTACGCCCGCTTCTACGGCAACGACATAGCAAGCGGCTCTGGCGCTATCTATTTCAACAATCACGACAACCAACCACTGACAACTAGTGCAGGTTCTGCTGCTCAATACGCTGCCATAGCAAAAACAACCATCCTCGTAGCTACCGCAGCATTCAGTAGCGCTCCTGCTTCACCAATTGGGCTTAGCGCCCTCACAAGTGCCCAAGTATCCATTGCCTCCACCAATAACACGAGTGGTGCCGCCTGGGAAAATAACTGGTCTACCTCCGGCTATTATGGTGACATCAATGGAACCACCACCATCAACGGGAAAAACTCCATAGCCTCAAAGATCACCATTGTCGGAAATGACATCTACATCACAGGTAACATCACCATAGACAAGAGCAAACTACCGTCTGCCTCAAACCTTTTCGATAACGCATCAATTCCCGTCATAACACTCATAGCAAAAAACAACATCTACATTTATCCTAGCGTCACTCAAATAGATGCACTACTCCAAGCTGGCAAAGACATCTACACCTGTTCAACAGGCCCTACTGAAACACGGAGTGGCAGCTGTAAAAATACACTCCTCGTCAACGGGGAAGTAGGCGCAGGTAACGACATCCACTTTGATCGTGTTTGTGGCACCCGACTGTCTGCTTTTTCAACCGAAGACAGCACTACTGCCGGAACCTACATGACCAACGTAAATCCGAGCTGCAGCGGAAGCTACAAGAGTCGAGTCGCTGCTGAAGTCATTAACTTCCCGAGCTACCTGTACTTCGCCAGTCCCTATATTAGCGGTGCAACACAGACACAATACCAGTCTATATATTCCGCACCACCACTACTCTAAAATTGTGCAATATATAACGCTTATGTTGTATAATTATGGACATGGGTATTCTTAACGGTATTGGTAATTTTTTTGGGCTAGACATAGGAACTTCAGCTATTCGATTAGTCGAACTACGGCCTTCTCCAAAAGGACCACAACTAGTTAATTACGCATTGGTTCCAATTGATTCTAAGTTGATGCTCAGTGATTCACCTGCCGATAGAAATAAAGTTGCATTAATTATCAAGCAACTTGTTCAACAGGCCAAACCGTCAACTAAAAATGTTGCTGTTAACCTACCTTCTTCAAGAGTTTTTACAACTATCGTGGATATGGATAAGCTCGCACCCGATGAACTTGCAAAAAGTATAAAGTATCAAGCCGACACACTCATTCCAACTCCTCTTGAAAGTAGTAAACTTGACTGGGCACTCCTTGGGGCATCACCGGTAGATCAAAATAAAGTCGAGGTTTTAGTTTCAAGTATCAATAATTCCTACATTGAGACAACATTGGATCTACTTGAAAATATAGGACTCAATGTTATTGCATTTGAACCTGAGGCGATTGCTCTGTCTAGAGCGCTGGTTCCATTTAATGAGTTAAAGCCACAAATTATCTTAGATATTGGCGCTATATCTTCTGACCTTGTAATTTCGATGAATGGCGGGCCTCGCTTGATTCGATCAATACCCATCGGCAATGAAGCGCTTCTACGGTCTGTTTCTGAGAACTTAAATGTTGACTTGAACCAAGCGCAACAATTTATTTTCAAATTTGGATTAATGAAAGATAAAGTAGAAGGTCAAGTATATAATTCACTATTACTTGCGGCGGAGAACTTATTTGCTGAAATAGAAAAATCTATTAAATTTTTTCAAAATAGATACAAAAATGTACCCTTGGAAAAATTTTACGTTACCGGTTCTGCGTCCTCTATACCTGAATTTCCGCTATTCATTGCTAATAAATTTGGAATTAAGGTAGAAATTGGTAATGCATGGTCAAATATTGCAATTCCAGAAAACAAAAGGAATGATCTAATGGCAGTTTCAAATCAATTTGCCGTAGCAGCCGGACTAGCGGAGAGAAATCAATGATTCAGATAAATCTCTTACCAGACCTAAAGGTTAAGTTCCTCAAGTCACAACAGTTAAAGAAAACGGTGCTTATGATAACAGTTCCTTTAGTGCTTATTTCTATAGCTACTGTCGCCACAATGAGTTATATAGTTTATGTCGGGCAAAAAAATCAATTAACCGATTTAGAACAAAAAGCAGTTAGTTCAACTAACCAGCTTGAAGCAGTTAATGGGCTTGGTAAAATTTTAACTATTCAAAACCAACTAAAAAGTATCGCAACACTTCATTCCCAAAAGCCTATATCTAGTAGAGTTTTTGGGTATCTAGAGCAACTTACTCCTAACAAGGTAACTATCTCCTCGTTAACAATCGATTTTCCTACTAGTAAAATGACGATTGTTGGAACATCTCCTAGTGCAATACTCATTAATCAATTTGCGGACACACTCAAGTTTACGAATTATTTGGATGATCAAAATAAAACCACTCAAAAGCCAGCATTTAATAATGTCACACTTTCAAGTTTTGCCTTCGGCACAACGCTTCAATACACGGTAACCGTTAATTTTGATCAAGCTTTATTTAATATTAATAATACAAATGTACGTCTTGCGATTCCTAGCATAGTAACAACTCGTTCTCAGATTGAAAATCCAGATAACTTGTTCAAGCAAGCCCCTAAGCCCACTACAGCAACGACTACAACATCACCAGGAGGGCAGTAATGGCGTCACTTAAAAAAACAATGGACTTCACTACGAAGCAATCTCTTGTGGATAAGGATAATAACTTCGTGCTTGTGTTGCTCGCAAGCTCTTCAGCTATCATAATTTTTTGTTTAGTTGCAGCGAATAGTCTATACGCAAAGATGGATTACCAAAATAAGGTAATTAAGGCTCGAAATGACGCCGTGACCCAATTGGACACTAATATTTCAAATACTACTTCATTAACGAATTCTTATCAAAAATTTGAAAGCCAAACACCTGTAGTCAAGGGGCCTACAAAAAACTCTATAATGACGCTTGACGCGCTTCCAAGTAAGTATGATTTCCCGGCGCTTGTAACTAGTCTTGCAACCCGAATGCAGGCAGATTCAGTGACCGTAAAAACTATCACTGCAACTGATCAGCAAACTACTGCAGTGCAGAGTAGCCCTGACCCAGTAATAACAGCAATGCCCTTTACTATATCTGGAGTCGGTGTTTATGGTGGTGCAGTGCAAAAATATGTGGAAGATCTTGAAAATTCAATACGACCAATTGTTGTCTCAAATATTGAATTCGATGCAAGCTCTGCGCCGCTCGTTACGCTCACCGTTAAAGCGAATACTTATTACCAGCCAGAGAAAATTTTCCAGATTATTAATAAAGACGTTAAAAGAGATGGGACGCTGCAATGAAACAAAAAGATTTAATCACTATAATTTTCATTTCTGTAATTAGTGCTGGCTTTAGTTTTTTAATAGCAAATTTTGTCTTTGGTAACGTTGCAAAAAATAAGCTTAGTGCAGCGTATGTTACCCCGATTAAAAATGATTTTATTTTGCCAAGCTCCGTTTATTTTAATTCAAACTCAATTGATTTAACGCAAACTATAACTATCGGTGCGACACCTAGCTCGCAAGCCAATGCTTCAAAATAAAAAGGTGGGCAGTGTATGAGTGTCCTAATAGCAGATTCCCAAAAACAGCTGGAGCAGCTGCTGGTTTCAGATAACCTTATTACTAAGGAAAAAATTGACGAACTGCACATTAAATCCAAAAAAACAGGAGAACCATTCCTCAGTCTTGTTATTAAAGAAGGCGGCGTTTCGAATGAGGACTTAACCAGATTATCTTCAGCAATCTCAAAAGTACCGTATGTAAATCTTCTTAATGCGAAAATTAATGGGAAAATATTGGATTTATTACCACTTGAGGTAGCCGAGCGCTATATGGCCGTGCCACTTGGCGAAATGGATACGAAGCTCGTTGTTGCTATGCTTGATGCAAATAATGTTCAAGCAGTTGATTTTTTGGCTAACAGAATTGGGCGCCAGTTAAGCGTGTACATGGCAAGCCAAGAAGGTATAGAGAATGTTTTAAAGCAGTATCAACTTAATGTTGCTGTTGATGTAAAGGCTACACTAGGATCCAAGTCTGAAGAACAAAAAAACAGTAAAAATACTGATATCCAAACACTTGTTCAGGATTCACCCATCAGTAAAGCTCTCACTACAATTATGGAGTTCGCTGCCCGTTCTGGAGCAAGTGATATTCATATTGAGCCTCTTGAAAAAGAACTTAAGATACGATGCCGAATTGATGGAATCTTAAAAGAAATCATGAAACTTCCGAAGTCTACCGAACCTCCCCTTATTAGTAGAATTAAGATTTTATCAAACTTAAAAATTGACGAACATCGTATTCCGCAAGATGGCCAATTTACTGTTGTCGTCGACAGAAAAGCGATTGATCTTCGAATAGCAATTAGTCCTGTTGTTTGGGGTGAACAAGTTGTTATACGACTTTTAGATAAGTCGGGTACAAGTCTGAAGCTTGAAGATATGGGATATAGCGGAAGGGCATTGAGGACTATTAGGAAAGGAATACAGAATCCAAATGGAATGATTTTAACTTCGGGGCCCACCGGATCCGGTAAGTCAACCAGCTTATATGCACTTATACAGGAAATTAAAAGTGATGGAATTAATATTGTTACGCTTGAAGATCCTGTCGAATATAAAATGGACGGGATTAATCAAATTCAAGTTAATCCTGAGGTTGGACTTACCTTTGCAAGTGGACTTCGAAGTATATTGCGCCAGGATCCAGATGTTGTGATGGTCGGTGAAATTCGTGATAAAGAAACGGCAGCTTTGGCAGTTCAGGCAGCGCTCACCGGTCACTTGGTACTTTCGACACTTCATACAAATAGTGCGGCTGGAATCTTACCGCGTCTTCTTGATATGGAGGTAGAGCCTTTCTTGATCGCTAGTACCGTACGAACAGTCATCGGACAGCGGTTAGTGCGGAGAATAAGTGGGGAACCAGAAGGGTATCAGTCTACTGGAATTGAGAGTGATGTTATAAATCAATCTGTGGGCGAACTACTCCCGAAAGATGAATCCGAGAAAAAGAAAGTTATTGAAGATTTGGGGTATGGTGACTTGCCACTTGGTGGCCAAAAAGCTTATACTTTATTTAAGGGCGCAGCTACAAAAAATAATCCCAATGGGGAATATAAGGGTAGGCTCGGATTATATGAAGTCTTTAATGTTACGGAAGAAATCCAAGACTTAATTATAAAACGAGCAACAAGCGCAGAAATTCAAAGAAAAGCACAAGAACAAGGAATGGTTACCATGCGACAAGACGGAGTTTTCAAAGCTTTATCAGGAAGAACGACTCTTTCAGAAGTTAACCGTGTTTCAGCTGAGGAGAGCGCCT
The DNA here is from genome assembly GCA_903880655.1 of uncultured bacterium. Lineage (GTDB taxonomy): Bacteria > Patescibacteriota > Saccharimonadia > Saccharimonadales > CAIOMD01 > CAIOMD01. The sequence continues at coordinate 5,375 of CAIRQE010000060.1, read as the reverse complement.
AATGCAAAATGAACTGAAGATAGAAAATTTATTAGATGAAGTTTTAAAAAGAAATGCAAGCGACTTGCATCTTCAGGTGGGCCTTCCGCCAATGCTTAGAATTGACGGAGCGCTTAAGCCCGTAAGTGGTGCAGAGGCGCTCGTCGAGGAAACACTAGAAAATCTTGTATTCTCTCTACTGGATAAGGATCAAAAAGAGATACTACTCAGAGATAAAGAATTCGATTTTAGTTTTGCATTTGGAGATCTAGGCAGGTTTCGTGTCAACGCATTTCATGAAAGAGGCAATATAGCAGCAGCCCTGCGACTCATACCAAGTAAAATATTATCTGTAGAAGAGCTTGGACTTCCGAATGTTATTAATAAATTCGTAAATTATCCCAGAGGACTTGTTTTGGTTACTGGACCCACCGGTTCGGGTAAGTCTACGACACTCGCATCGATCATTCATAAAATTAATCAAGAAAGATCAGCACATATCATAACGATTGAAGATCCTATTGAGTACGCTCACAAGAGTATTAAGAGTCTCGTGGTGCAAAGAGAGGTTCATTACGATACCTTTAGTTTTAGTTCAGCTTTAAGAAGCAGTTTACGACAAGATCCAGATATTGTTCTAATTGGAGAAATGCGTGATCTTGAGACGATAGCTGCCGCTATTACGATTGCCGAAACAGGACACTTAGTTTTTGCAACCCTACACACGAACAGTGCTTCTCAGAGTATTGATCGTATGATTGATGTCTTTCCACCCCATCAACAACCACAAATTAGGGCGCAGCTGTCCAATATTTTGATGGCAATCGTATCACAACGGCTTGTTCCTAAAATAGGCGGGGGAAGAGTTGCTGCCGCTGAAATTCTACTCGCAAACCCGGCAGTAAGAAATGTAATTCGAGAAGGAAAGAGTAATCAACTCGATATTATTATCCAGACATCAGCTGAGAGCGGTATGCAGACCATGGATAAAACACTAGTTAATTTGATACATGCTGGAACAATAACCTATGAAGAAGCAAGAAATTACGCTGTTGATCTTGAAGAGCTTGATCGATTGATGAGGAAATAAGCATGGCAAATTTTTCTTTTGAGGCTAGAAATACGTTGGATGGCTCACTGGTTAAATCTACTGTTGAGGCAGATTCTGAGAAAAGCGCAGCGCAGCTTATACAATCCAGGGGACTCGTAGTACTTTCTATAAAGGGAGTTGAAGCTAAGAAGAATTATTTCAATAAAATTAAAACAAAAGATAGAGTTTTATTTGCTCGGCAGTTAAGTACACTAATTAATGCTGGATTGCCCCTTGTTAAAAGCCTGCAAATGGTTGAAAAGCAAACTGACAGTAAGCCGTTGAAAGTAATACTTTCTAAGGTACAGGCAAGTGTAGAATCAGGCAAAAGTCTCGGAGATTCATTAAAAGATTATCCTGAAGCGTTTAACAATATTTTTGTAAAAATGGTTGCAGCCGGAGAAATATCGGGCACACTTGATAAAACCCTAGAGCGCTTGGCTTTCCAACAAGAAAAAGATGCAGAAATTATATCAAAAATAAGGGGCGCCATGACTTACCCTGGAATCATCGTGGTTGTTATGATAGCGCTCGTTGGATTTATGCTTACTTCAGTGTTACCGCAGGTGCAGACGCTTTACGCTGGCTTTCCTAACGCACATTTGCCTGGACCAACGCTTTTACTGCTGAGTATTTCTCACTTAGTGAAAACCTTTTGGTGGGCAACGCTATTAATTGTAATTGCAATCTTCTTTGGATCTCGTGCTTGGGTTAGAACTGAAAATGGAAAGATTTTTTTCGACAAGCTGAAGCTAAGCGTAAAACCATTTAATAGACTGTTCAAGAAACTATATATGGCTCGATTTTCAAGAACTGGATCTACTCTTATTTCAAGCGGGGTACCATTAATACAAATGCTTGAGGTCACTTCTGAAGCGATCAGCAATGTGATTATTGAAAAATCAATCCAAAATGCTATAAAGCTTGTTCGCGGAGGAAAGAGTTTGTCCCAAGCGATAGAGAATGATAAGAATTTTCTAGATTTAGTGCCTAACATGATACGCATTGGCGAAGAATCGGGAACACTTGATGCGATGATGGGAAAAGCAGCAGATTATTACGAAAAAGAGCTAGAGGATGAAATTAAGAATATATCGACACTAATCGAGCCACTGCTTATGATTTTACTGGGTGTTGTAGCGCTTGTTATCGTAGCTGCAGTACTTGGGCCCATTTATGGATTAGCGGGTCAAAATATCGGAGGTTAATTGCTGTTGCATTCTGTTTCTTTTGGTATAAAATATAAGCATAAGTAAATTAAGAAAGGGCACCACTTAAGATGCAAAAGAAATTAAATAACAAAGGTTTTACAATAGTTGAAGTACTCATAGTACTAGCAATAGCAGGCGCTATTTTAGCTGGTATACTGGTAGCCGTTCCGGCCCTCCAACGAAATTCTAGAAATACAATAGCAAAGCAAGCAGCTAATCAAATAGTGGCAGCAATTGCAGACAATACAACTGCTAACAATGGTTCAGCGCCAACGGTAAGTTTTGCTAATGGTGTTTTAAAATTGACAGGCTCGGGATCAACCCCCTTAGATACAACTATAAGTATCAACGGTGTCACGGTTGATACATCACAAACTACTGCACCATCAGCTAAGGCGGGTACAGTCTATGTAGTTCCTAAAGGTATTTGCACTAACGGTGCAACGACAATGGGAACTTCGGCATCCCAGTTTTCTGTAGTATTCGCAGTCGAGACATCTGCAGCTACATCTGCGGGCTGTCTTCAAGGGTAAATTTTGCATAACATTCTAAATTAGAATGTATCTCTAGCTAAAAAATCTACTTGTTAGTATAATTACAGAGGCCCTTGGCCTCTGTTTTTTATTATGATTTATATTTTTTTCTTCGGTCTGATGATAGGTAGTTTCTTAAATGCTTTTGAGTGGCGTTTTTCTCAGATGATTGATGATGAAGGAAATAGAAAAATTCTTTCAAGAAAAAAACTTAAGGAAATCTCTATTGTTTATGGAAGAAGTGAATGTGTTTCCTGTAAGCATATCTTGAGGCCAATGGATTTGATGCCAGTATTAAGCTGGATATCATTAAGAGGTAAGTGCAGATATTGTTCTAGTCCTATATCTATTCAGTACCCCTTGATCGAACTTCTAACTGCTTCACTATTTGTTTTCTCATACATATTTTGGCCAGTAAAAATTAATAGTACTACTTCTTTTATTTTTTTCTTTAGCTGGTTAATTATACTCGCAGGCTTTATTGTTCTAGCACTGTTTGATTTTAAAAAATTTCTTCTTCCATTCCTCATAGTTAAACCTTTATTAATCGTTTCTTTGCTCGTACTTACGGGGTGTCTTTTTTTTGCAAATGATCGTTCCTTTTATTTCTTACACCTCATCTCTGGATTAATCCTAGGAGGTATTCTGTATCTGCTTTATATTTTTTCGAACGGCAAGTGGCTGGGCGGTGGAGATGTTAGTTTAGGAGCTCTTATCGGTCTCCAGCTTTCCTCCCCAACTTTTATACCTTTAGTGCTGCTTATATCATCTATTGGCGGGCTTTTGTTCCTTGTTATTTTAAATAAAATAAAAAAAGTTGGTTTTAAGGCAAAAATACCTTTTGGTCCTTTTTTGATGTTTGGTTGTTTGATCGCGGTATTGTTCGGAACTAAAATTATTAATTGGTACCTTGGCTCACTCAATTAAAAACCCATTGTCCTTATGCTATAATTAAGTTAATGAAAGTAGTAGCGATTTCAGGTGGGTTTACTATCGTAGAGACTCTTATAGTTTTGGCGGTTGTAGGGGTATTGACGATTTCAACGATAACTATGATTAGTGGGCGGGTAGCAATAAATAGGCAGAATGATGCACTTTTTCAACTTGAATCAGGGCTAAGATCTTCGTTTAATGATGTTGCGAACGGCAAATATCAGAGTAATAATTATACCTGTGCGCAAGGATCGACCTTGACCTTAGATTCGGGTGGAACGGGAGGATTCGGTACTGGAGGTGGAAGCGCATCTATAACCTGTGATTATGCAGGTAAACAGTTTACATTTGGGTCTAAATCGTATTCTGTAGATTCTTTGATTACGAACGAGGCAAAACCACTTTTTTCAGATACGACAACTACAGCACCAGCGGCTGCTACAACAAAGGTTGATTATCCCAATAGTATGAACTTAGTAAAGACCGTCCCTTCGTCTCCTCAATATGTTTATATGATCAATACTGTTTATCCAAATGCCGCCATGACTTCAGGAGCATTTACTTCTGGACAACAAAATATTGTATTAGCAAATACATTATATCCAATGATTAGCGGAAATTCCCCAGCATTGCTAACAAATGGTCTAAGATTATGCTTCACTGACGGTTCTTACTTAAAGGCAAGTATTTTTATAGGTTCTGACGGAACTCTAACCTCATCAACTAACGACTCATCATGTTAAAAATAAATCAAAGAGGAGAGACAATCGTAGAGGTACTTATTTGCATTGCTGTTTTATCTCTTGGTTTTGGGTCTTCATTTCTTTTATCGAATCACGCGACAAAAACAGCGGCCAGCAATGGTTACTATTACCAAGCGCAACTTTATGCGAACCAACAAATAACCCTCCTTCATGCTTATGCAACAGTTAACTCCGATTTTCGTTCTCAATCATCTTGGTTTTCTATGAAACAAGATGGTACTCTATCAGCTCCACCAATTGTTGTTAACCAATCACAAACAATTTATCCAGTTTCTTCTGACGGTATCAACTATGTTGTTAAAATAAAAAATACTCAACCTGGCTTAAGTAGGTCATATAATGTTTTTGATATTAATGTATCGTGGCAGACCGGCAGCAGCGGATCAGTTATGGGAAGTCTGGATATTTACTATGGAACATAATAAAAATAAAGGGTTTACGATAGTTGAGACAATGATTGCGGTGGTCATATTTACGTTAATTGCAAGTATCGCAACCTTTGTCACTATACAGCTAAGTCGAAGCTATCAGTACGGTATCTCTAAATCCAAACTTGATACGTCCGCCAGAAATGTTAATTATCTTTTTAATCAGGCAGTTCAATACTCCAACTCAACGGCGTTGATGGGATCAGCTGTGCAGCCGACGGATACAAGTTTTGGTACATTGAATACCTGGAAAGTATGGTGCGCAGGCACGACGAGATTTTCAGCTCAGATTTCAGGGACGGTTTTATATCCCAATGGCTTGTATCGAGATACCGTTAACCCTTTATCATATGGATCAGAAACCGCAGCATGCATGGGAACCCCGCTGTCGAGCTCTAAGGTGCAGCTAATTCCTAATAAGGCATCCATTTCCTTAT
>CAIRQE010000059.1 GCA_903880655.1 uncultured bacterium | reverse complement strand
AATCTTGAAATAGCTATTACTGAAAAGATTGGTTCAAAGGTGCAGACAGAAGGAGCAATCACCGTCCCTGCCCGTCTTATGCAGGAATATGTCAGTAGTTTACCGAGTGGTATTTTGGAGCTTGAACTTGATGAGCACAAACTTCATATCTCAACCGAACAGTATAAATCGACTATTAATGGTGTTTTTGCTGATGAATTCCCTCTTGTTCCAGAGATAACAAAAGGTTTACAGCTCAAGATCCCCCTTAAGGATTTAAAAAAGAGCCTACAGCAGGTAGTGTTCGCAGCTTCATCTGATGAAACACGACCAGTGCTTACGGGCGTACTTTTAAATACTCAGGAAGGTTCTTTGTTTGCAGCTGCCACTGACAGCTACCGATTAGCAGAGAAAAAACTTCTCAAAACAGCACAAGACATCTCCCTTCTTATTCCGGCCTCAGCGCTCCAAGAGCTACTTCGGGTACTTCCTGAGAATACTGAATCTGTTGATATGCACGCAGATAACCAGCAGGTACTCTTTAAGGTTGGGGATATAGAGCTTGTCACACGGCTTATTGATGCAACCTACCCAGACTATAAGAAACTTATTCCTACCAAGTTTTCTACTACCGCAACGCTTGCACGAGATGAATTTACTACTATCACGAAGGTGGCTTCCCTTTTCGCCCGCGAAAGTGCAGGTAGTATTACGATCAAAGTAGATGAAGGGGCTAAAAACGTCAGTATTACTTCTATTGCATCACAACTTGGTGAAAATACCTCAAGTGCTGATGCGGAAGTATCTGGAACCGGCGAAGTTACCTTGAATTCACGTTATTTACTTGATGCACTTAGTGCGCTTGGAACAAAGGAAGTTAGCTTTAGTTTTAATGGAAAACTAGAGCCCTGTGTTTTAACCTCGAAAGAAGCTCCCGGCCAAACCTACCTTGTAATGCCATTAAAAAGCTAAATACCCTACCCTTTTAGTTATACAATTAACCAATGAAGGATTACATTTACACGTCACTGCATATCCAGCAGTTTAGGTCGTATGCAGATTTTGCTGTCGATCTTTCCCCTGGAGTAAATATTGTGGTTGGCCCGAATGGCTGCGGTAAAACAAACCTGCTTGAAGCAATTCTTATTGTTAGTGGCTTCCCTTCCTTTCGCGCTCATATAAGTGAACTCCTGCAGCATGAAAAGGATTGGGCTCGTATTGATGTTGGGATATCGGGCGGTGAAAGAATTCTGAAACTTGAAAAGCGGAATGAGGCTATAGATAAAACCTATGAGATAAATGGAAATAAGAAAAAAAGACCCGGCTTTAGCGATATTGTGCCAACAATTGTATTCGAGCCCGAGCATATGCGCCTGCTTACCGGGTCACCTGAACACAGAAGAGATTTTTTTGATCAGATGCTAGCAGAAACCGAAGCAAACTTTTCCTCCTTAAAGAACCAATACAAAAGAACTCTCGCTCAAAGAAATAGTCTGCTTAAGCAAAATAGCGTAGTCATTAAAAGCCAAATATTTGCCTGGGACGTGCGATTAAGTGAGCTTGCCGGTAAGTTAGTAGCTTCGCGCCAAAAGCTCGTTACAAAGCTTAATGAGCAGCTTGAGCGTATATATGGCGAGATAGCAGGCAAAGAAAATAAGGTTGTTTTGCACTATGAAACAAAACTACCTATTGCTACCTATGAAACGAGCCTGCTTGCGAAACTTGAACAAAACTTACATAAGGATATGGAGCGCGGCTTTACCACCTACGGGCCACATAGGGATGACTTCCTGGTGTTACTCGATGACCAGCCCGCAGAACACACCGCATCAAGAGGTGAAACAAGAACCCTTGTTTTGAGTCTCAAGATACTCGAGATAAAAATTATTGAAGAGGCGCGACTCCAAAAACCACTCATCTTGCTTGATGATGTTTTTAGTGAACTCGACGGCGCACGTAGAAAAGCACTCACTAATTATTTGAAGGATTACCAAACAATTATCACTACAACCGACGCTGATCTAATCGTTAAAGAATTTGCTCAGAAATGTAATATTATTGGTCTCTATTAATACGGATTAACATAAATGCCATTAAATTCTTTTAAGAGATAATTTTCACTAAAGCCGAGTTGGTAACTAGTAGTATTAAATCCATTTTGCTTAAGCCAAGTTATGGCTTGTGTACGGGCATCACTCACGGCGGCTAACCAGCTTGGACTTCCAGGTTCTGCTGTTGGATTATTGGCTGGTATTTCAAGCGATGTAATTATAATAAGTGCTTTCTTCTGTCCCGTATCAGGAAGTTTATAGGTTATCTGGTAATTATTTGTTATTAAAGGGAGAAGATTGAGTAACGGATAGGTATTGTATGTTGTGTCTTGTTTTGAGAGTTCTCGTTTTTTCTCTTCAGGACTTAATTTTGACTGAGTTACGTATTTTGCCGTGAATGTAGTATGAATAGTTAGTTTTTTACCTGAAACAGATGTGACATCAGTAATAGATACAGTAATTTTTTTGCCAATAGCTATTGTCTGATTAAGATATACAAATATTTGATTCTTAGACACAGCTACATGATCTAGTATAGATGGGCTAATACTAACCTGACTTTTATCGATATTCCGGAGCCCTTCATTAGTTGAAAACACTATCACTTGTTGTGTAGTTGGGATTGATCCTCCCGCAGGGTCGGAACTGGTAACATGAAATGATAAAACATGATATATAAAAATTGACGTCAACACTATTAAAACAAATACAAAAAGACCTATTATTTTTTTCCTCAATTCTTTATCCTCCCGAATCCGATTAATCCTTGATCCCCTGCAATATTTTTAAAACCTTTCGAGGCTAAAATTTTACTTTGTTCATTACCGCCTATATCGTCAAAAGTATTTCCATTAACCGCAGTCACAATACTTACGTGACCCGGATTGGAAACTGAGCCATCGGTACCTACCCAAAAAACGACATCTCCGGGTGCAGGTGATTGTGCACCTGCTGCAAAATAAACCTCTTTTGCTTTAAAATATTGCTGTAGTTCTGCGGCTCCAGCATGTAGCCATCCTCCTGCATCTCCTCCGGTGAAAGGAATACCCGCTTGCTTATATACCCAGCTAACAAAACTTGCACACCATGCCTCACAAACACCGTTGGTATATTTCAGCATATTCGCATTACAGTCTCTGGCGCTATCATTTCCATAAGGGGCAGGATTAAGTGCCATTTCCTGTTGGGCGATAGAAACCACATTAGCTAGTCCTCCTCCACCCGTGCTCGATCCTGAACCACAGCTACTATCTGCTCCGGTGGCTGTATATGTTGTTGCAGCGGGTGGAGAGTTGTCATAGGTTACTTGGCTTGACGGAGGAAATAGTGGTGGATTTTTTGAAGCTATATAGTTTATGACTCCTTGAGCTACACTCCAGATAGTGTTTACATAATCTGGCGCTGTGGCGTAACCGGCATTCTTTATTTCAGTTATATATTTGTAAGGATCATGATTAGCGGGAGGTTTTAGCGCATTTGCATATCTCGAATTCTTAGTAATAAAGAGCCCATAACCCTCGAAACCAGCTTGTGCATTTGGATAAGCTCTAAACGCGGCCTGTATAGTTATCGTCTGGCCATTTACAGATTCCTGAGTGCTCATCGTTACTGTTGACCCTGTCCAGGATGGGTCGGCCTTAATGCCAAAAAAATTAAAATATTGGCTAGCCAAAGTTGATCGGGCATACCCAGATTCAACAATCGCCTGGGCTAGGATAACCTCATAAGGTATGCCGTATTGTTTGCCGATATTGAAAGCAGCCTGCCCATATTTATCTACAAAACTGGCAACATCATTTGTGGGCGTTGCGCTTGCCGTATTATTACCAGAACCTGACGAGCTTGAGGAACCTGAAGCACAGCCGTCACTTCCGTCATAATATGGCATACCTTTTAATATTGACGTAAGATCATCTTGTGTAACAGCTAAGGCAATAGGACTTACTAAATTAATTAAAAACAAAGATACAAAAAGAAATAAAAATATTTTCATAAAATTTATTTTTATTTTCATTACTTCACCGGGCTCAATCCTTGAATTGAAGTATTCTGATCTAATACTGATTGTCGTTTTTGATCCAGGCGCCACCTAAAGACTAAATCACCATATTGGGGATTATTTGGCCCTAGGGCGTCAGGAGAGCACGCACCTTCAGAGCCTTTATCATTACCGCCAACAACATCACCACTGCTATTTCGAAGAATAAAGCCACCAGAAAGTAGTGTCCCCATAGTATCTGTAAAACAATGACCGTACTTAGATTGAATTTGATCAACCTCAACTTGATTATTGCTCAGTATTTGTGCGTTATCCAAAATATTATAGGTTGAGTCTGAATCAATTACTTTTTGTTCATCTGACGACCAGCCCCACTGAATGATGCCATAATGTTGACCTACGGCTGTATCGCTCGCTGCGAATGTTTTGGGGCTTATTGTTGAGATTATATTACTTAAACAGGTGCCGAAAGACTGTAGTGCGTGTGTTATAAAATGACCAGGTTCAACGATTGCAGTATATCGAAGTTGATTTGTGAATATAGATATTGCTGACCTGTTGTCAGAAAGTGCAAAATATTTTTCAGCAATAGGTTTCTGAGCTTCTTGTTTATTTAGATACTCCAGGGCGACCTGGTCATGGGTGGCGACATTCTTGTCAGATAATGGTGCGCCATACATCATTTTTTGTTCAACGGCATTGTTGTTTATGTCCCCGCCCATATCTGCAATATTTCTAAATCCTGGACCGCTAGTAGTTCCACCATCATTCAATTGACCAACTTGTGATAGGATGTATAATTTCGCGACAATAGTTAGTCCCTCGATTCCAGCAAATTGTGCTCCAAATTTTGCAACAAAAGTTCCGGCCCCCTTAAGACCTTCTTTCATAGCTAGTTGGAATGCAGCCTTAGAGGCAAATGATTCGGTAAAATTCGCAAAAACATCTTTAACGGCTGTGGATATTGCCAGCTTAAGCGCTGCAACAGTGCCTTCTTCGCCCGCAGACACTGCTCCTCCGCTGAAAGCATCGCCAACAAAACTGGCTGCTGTAATAAAGACACCTAAACCAATTGCTACAGCAGTATTTGTAAAGACGCTACAGACCGTATTAACACTATTGCTAACAGTATTTACAACGGCATTGTTTCCTCCAAAAAAAGCACCAAATAAAGTGTATTCACCGGTTAGGCTGGCTTGGGGGCTTTTTTCTGTTGTAGTGTTTGGTGTTTGACCCCGGCTATATTGATCGGGAATGGAATCTCCGGAACCAAGCTTATCATTGAAAGCACCAACTGCTTCAGCTGTTGTCTTGCCACTTTTTTGTTGATCCGCCGCTGACTGTACGGCATAAAAAGATTTTAAAGCACTCGTTGACTGTGAATCAATGGCAGAACCTTGATTTACTATTGAACCAGCATAAATTAAGCAAAAAGGTACAGCAATTTGGTAAACCGGATTAGCAAATCCGATCGCATCTTTTAAAAAAGTAGTTCCAGCATCTTTTTCTAAGGCGGATGCTACGGATGCAGGCAACTCATTGGTTTTTGCAATTTCATCTAAACAAGAAGTTGTTTTCAAGCATTCTTCTTCCGCTGCTGCAACATCACCTGTTTCTGTTCCAGTAGCGGTTGGGCTAGGTGTGGGAGTTTCAGAAATTCTGGATACGGAATCTCTAATTTCTTGTATATTGGCTTCATCTGCATTTAAGCCCTTAAATTTAGCTCCAGCCTTTTCCCACCAGTTCAATTTTATTCCTGCAGCCTCTCTAATTTGAGATGCCACTGAGCTCCTCACAAGAGAATTAGAAGATTCCAGCCCTCCGTCAACTGCTCCTCGAATGTTAGCAGCAAAATTAACTCTTTCCGAATATGCCTGGAATGGATGAAGTAAACGATTTGTTTTGGGTATTTCGAAATTTTTACCATAAACATCTACAGATGTTATTCTCGTTCTGGTTACAGATCCACCGAATACAGGAATTTTTTCTTCAACATCATTTATTGCAATATCCCCACTTGCGTTCAAGTTCTTATACATAACGCTTGGTCGATATTTATCGAACTTACCCCACGTAGCCGATCTCATAGTTGAGAATTTATCGTAAATCGCAGTTTTCCACGTTGATGAATCTAGCTCGGATTGTGCAATTTTCTCAGCATCTATTTCAGCTGAAGTGCTTGCATAATCAAGCGCAGAACTCGCCATTCTATATGCAGCAATATTCGCTGCATAATTAGGAATTTTTAATAAAGACATTAACATTAGAATAACCAATATTAACAAAAGACCGCCAAGTGCGGGTGCTATTATTTTTTTGAGTAGTTTTTTCTGTGATTTCTTTTTTGTGCTTCCGGAACTACGGTAAAAACTTTGGGTTTGCTGTGGAGCAGAAGAGACCTCGGTATCTACAGAATCCGCGGAAATGCCTGTTTCTTCATCCATATCAGTTGCCATGTTGAATATCTACCCCTAGGTTTTTTAAACTATACCTCAATTATAACTTATGCTTAATTAATTAAGCTGTTATTTTTATCTTTTTTAGAACGTTCCTGAGGAGGGCTGATTTAAAGGAATTTGACCCTGCTGTTCGATTGCTTTCACTTCTGTGGGGTTGGTTGTTATGAGCTGAGTCTCACTTGGGCTGGCAATAACCTGAATGTGCACATGATTTTGGCCGGCAAAGAATAGGCCTTGCCCTACTGGAAATTGACTAAGACGCTTCTTCTCTTCGCTCGTTAGCTTGAAGACGTCAGCAAGCTTGTCGATCGCACTAGGACTTTGTTTTAGTAGAAGCTGCATCGATGCGTTAGCGACAATCGCTCGACCCATCCTAGACTCTATGAAGTCTTCAACATCCTGAGAGATCGTGGTAATACCGAGTGCATACTTTCGAGCACGTTTTGCGAGGCTAAAAATGAAACTGGCACTGTCTTCGTATTTCATGAATTGCCATGCTTCATCAATAACGAGGATTCTTTTTTTCTTATCAACCTTGGTCTTATTCCATATAAAGTTAAGAACAATATACATAGCAACGGGCCGTAGCTCATCTTCCAGGTCGCGAATATTAAATACCGCAAATGGGTTGTTGATGTCTATATTACTCTGTTGACTAAAGATACCCGCAAAGGTACCAGTAGTATATTTACGAAGACGCTGCGCTAGTTGTGGACCTGTGCCACCTGCATGAAGCAATGTTTCATAAAGATCTGCAATCGTAGGAGGAGTGGACATATGGGTAAGCGGATCATTGGTGATCCCAGCCTTTGCATATGTTTCTATTAAAGCAGCGTCAAGATCGGCTTCCTCGACGGGAGAAAGTGCTGGAGCAACTTGCGCATTAGATCCCAGCATCTGGGACTGTGCCCCGCCCATCATAAGTCTGAAGAGACCATGCAGAGTAATAAGATTGCTCCTCAGTGCATTATCTGCCTCTTCGGCATCAATAACTTTCGGAAGTTCAAATGGATTAATTCGTGTCGGTGAACCAAGCGATAGCTTAACGTACGCACCGCCAACAGCTTCTGCCATTCGTTGATATTCATTTTCTGGATCCAGCACGAAAACTTCTACGCCCATCATCAGGCTTCTTAAAATCTCAAGTTTAACTGCAAAGCTTTTACCTGCTCCAGATTTAGCGAACACGACGCTATTTCCGTTTTCCAAACTAAATCTATCAAAAATAACCAGGCCACTATTATGCATATTAATACCGTATAAAATGCCATGGTCATCGGTTAGATCTGCACTCGTAAACGGAAAGGTTGTACTAAGCGCTCCCGTATTTACGTTTCGGCGAATCTGCAACTGATCAACAAACTGAGGAAGTACACTATTAAGGCCTTGTTCTTGTTGGGCAGAAGCAGGTTTTGAATACACAAGTTGTTGGCCAAGCATCGACTCCACTTTGTGGGTTACGAATTCAAGCTCATCCATAGATTCGCCATAGATAGTGAAGTAAAAGCCAAGTCTGAAGAAGCGCTCTTCCCCAACCTGTAGCTTATCTCGCATCTCTTCAGCGTCCATTATGGCAGCCTCTTTACCAGGATCTCTAACTTTACCCTTTTCGGCATCAATTTGAATGCCAGCCTCTAGCTGACCTACTTTTTTCCGCAGGTTTTCAAGCACTACTTGGCTCTCGACAGGGTAAACGTAGAGAGTCAAGTCCATTACTTCGTCAAGATTTATCATGCCACTAAGCCAGCCGGTATAGATTTGACGAGGATAGCCGTATACATAAAATGTTCGAGCAAACCTCGTACCTATTTGAAAATAGCTACTTGAAAACTCCAAAGAACTCGGAGCTATAAAATCTCTGAGTGCTGTAATTCCTTTTTGGAACGCAGACTGAGTCTCCTGTTGTTCTAGGATTCTTTGTTGCTCAGCCAGCGCAACAGGATCTAGTGGTGCTTGTTTCTTTTTCCCAAATGCCATTATTTTATAGCTCCTGTCATGATGGCAATTCCCTTGCCATATTTGGTTGTGGTGCTTGTCCGACTCCTTGGGTTACGACGGGTACAGATAAATCAGAAAAGTTCTTTAATTGTTGTCTAGTCGCCGTGTCAGGGTTGTAGGCATCATAATAGAGCTCAATAAGCTCTTGCGTGTCAAGTGGAAGCCCCTGAACACCCGCTTGCATGAGGCCGTTTAGCGCTGCCTGAACTCTATTTCTGAGCTCAGTTTTAGCATTTTCTAAGGTACCTTCGTCAATCGTGATAACCTGCTCTTTTTTACCAAAAATACCGGTAAAAAGATTCTTACTTTCTTGAACCGTTTTTTGTGCATCAGGAACAGGAAAGTATGGAATACAGATGTAGAATTTTTTATCCATGATATTTGTCTGTGCTGCCAGATTATCCATAAAGTTTATATAATCATCCATGAGTAGTGCCAAAAGCATATTATCGTGCTCCCCGCGAATCTTCTCTAGCTTATCTAAATAAGGCCCAAGGTCTACCTTCTGGGATCGAATAAAGATTTGTATAGGAAAGTACAGTGAGTTAAGAAACCCTTGATAGGCGAACTCAACTCCTTCTCGCTCTTGAGGGCTCATAAGGTCAAAATTAATACTTTTGAGCATTAAAACGCTTCTAAATGAACCGTCATTCATTATAACCACGCCATCACGGATTTCGTTTATCTGTAGGCTATTTTGGCTGCTATTTTTTCCCGCCTTGGAGACAGGTTTATTTACGCCATTAGCAGGTACCCCATTCGTACCTTGGCCAGCTGTTGTATTAGTTCTTTGCGGATTCATTGTCATGCCTATATCTTTTTATTGAATAAAAATATTCCACCCTAACGAAGATTAATCACCACGTCACCGTTCGCTTCAGTTAGTTGCGAGGAAGGTACCTCGTGAGTAACAATTTTTTTGGTGTTTACCTCGTTAACTATAGCAGGCTTGGATTCGGCTGTCATCGGCTGATGTGCTATTTTTACAAACGAAGGAGGAGTAGCAATCGGGTTTAGAGATTTATGGTGAGCGTGATTAAGTTCTCTGTTTACTTCGTCATTTTTCATCTTCTTCTCAAGAATAGTGGCTATCATTTCTTTTTCAGCCATATCTTCTTTCGGCTCGCTCACATATGTTTCATTACGCAATTGATTCATCTTCTCTATAAGTGCATCGCGCTGCGCTTTTTCTGCCGCCGCAACCATATTTGAAAAATTTTGAGCAACATAATTACTGTTTTCGTCTAAAATATCGTCTGATGGAGCTACGTCTAGTGCCTGCATTGTTTGGGGCAAGCTGGATGTGCTCACAAGACGATCGGTACTTTCATTGATGTAATCTGGCTCAAACGCGATATTGACGTCAGCATTCTTGATGGCCCAACCACGACTATCCAGCGTATCAGCGAGGACTTTTAATCTACTTCTCACCTGATCCTGGTTAAGCCCATCTGTATAAATTTTTTCTAACTTTTTGGGTACTGTAATATTAACCAGATTCTTGATTTCTGATTGAAGCCAAACTCGCTTATGTGGTTTTAGGAAAAATCTAATTCTTGCAGCCAGCCAAACATCTGTAGACTGGTAGCCCCCAATGGGTGCCGCCAGTATCCCAAATATTGCAACAAAAGGAAGTACAGGTACAACAGCAAAAAGCTGACCAGTCTTAGAGGCAAGTACGTAGCCCAGAAAGGCGAAACCGATAGCAACAAGAGCAAAGATAAACTGTTTAAGCGATAGAGGCCCAAGTAGCTTATCGTCTGCTTCTATATCTTGTATTACTTTATATGTTGCCACTGTCTAATTCATTTCGTATTTATTATGATATGTTTCTGCCGTGTTTATCTATTTTAGTTTTGTCAGTGTGCTTGAAATTACCAGTAGTCATATCATCTATTTGATTCTTAATTTCAGGCGCTACGTTGACATATGCCTCACTATTTTTAAGTTCATAAAGGGTTTTCACAATTTTATCGCCCTCTGCCTTGGCTGCTTGCCTTTGAGCAGCAGTTTTGCTGGCATCTGTTGCGGTATCGGCTAATGTAGCTACATGGTCCTGAAGCCTATTAAATGTATCCTGCTTTTGGGTAGCAAATGTAGCGGCAGAAGTTTCACCGAATTTACCCACTATATCTGCCGCACCACTTTTAATAGTCGCAAAATCGTTGTCTGACGCTTGGTTCCAGAGACGAGATTTTCCCTCCCCATTCATATCAACATCCCCATTCATTCGAGCTTCTTCTTTCATACTAGCCTGGACTTCATGTAGTTCGGCTGATGCGCCTTTTTCAGCAAGCCAGTGCGTCGCAGCCAATCTTTCGTATTTATTTTTTGAAGGATCTTTAGCGATGCCCATAACCGTTGCTTTTTGCTCATCATATCCGAGACCTTTTATGGATGTCGCAATATTTAAACCCTCTTCCTTTATGCCTTCAGCTTCCGCATTCGCCTTCATAATATTTCTTCCCGCCTTTGATGTACCATATGCACCAGTGCTGAAGCCAGAACGCATACGCTTAAACTTGCTACTGCTTGAAAGACCAATTTGCTGTTTTCGTTTCTTTTCTGCTTGGCGTTTCTCTGACGCTGCCCCCAAACTTTTGCTGACAGGATTCTTCTCCTTGACCATCCCGCCAAGCTTACTAACACCCCCACTAGCGGCAGCCATTGCAGTGCCAGCATACTTAAATGTTGCAGGTATAAGGAACAGAGGACCAAAATAAGCTACTATTGCTGCAATTGCTGAGAAAGTTCCTCCTCCAGGAAGAACTTCGTTTGACATAACTGTTGCGCCTATAATTCCAGCACTAAATAGCAGCATTATTATTGGAAACATAAATGCTAATTTGCTAAAGTTGCTCCACCAATTTTTCCAAATTGATTGAGTCCCAGGGAGCACCCAAGCAATAAGTGCTATGGGCGAAACAACGAGCAAAAGTAGAAGCAGAGCGATTCGAACGATTAACGTAAAGATTATTGTTATAATGCTTATTAGTACACCGATTGCTAGTATTGTAAGCCCTACTGCACCCCCTGCAGCTAGAGCAGCTGATCCCGCGATGGTTGCAAAAAGAAGACTAAAGCTTCCAGAAGCTCCAAGGCCACCCGTTTGGCTTCCGTTGGTTAAAATTTGATTTATAGAAAGATTAGTAAAAGTCGCCGTTTGGCTGAAGGGTGTTACGAGTAGCTCTTGAACCCCCGTGCCAAGGGCGTTGACTAATATTAGGAAGTTAGTAAATATTAACCAAGAGAACTGAATCAATATTGCTGAAATTATTAGTCTCGGCAAAATTTTCTTTACTGTGTAGGCACTCATAAACTCAAATCCAAACACTTGACTTAATATCATAAATAGTCCAATTAGTAGAATTAGAACTGATGAAAGATCTTTAACCGAGCTCCACGCCTTATAGAGACAGCCACTGGCAGGGCAATCCGTACTAAAATTTGATTGGTTTACGAACAAAATTGAAGATATAACTTGTTGAAACCAGCCGAGCATCTGATCGGCTAGCGAAAGAAGTGCGCACATAATCCAGCCCACGAGCCAAATATGGATAAAACATCCATCGTATGGTGAGGTTGTGGCCTGATCAGCGGTACCGGCCTGAGGTCCAGTATCCCCATCTTGTCTTAATATAGGAGCTGCAGCATTTGCGAGATTAGCGTTTTTATCCATATGATGAGCTAATTCTCCACAATTTGCTTTTCCGCCATTATCTGTAGGGACACCAAAAATCACTGATACTATTGTATTGTAGTCGTGTGTGCTGGAATAGATGTTCTCCCCCACCGTACCATCACTACCCACGGCGTAGGCCTTGTAATACCATGGGGTTACGGTGAGGTCAGTATTTCCTCCCATTTCTGAATTTGCAATGCCCTTGATAGCTTCACTTGGACTTTTTTCAAGTTGCATTTCGCAACCATCGCTCGCAAAGAAAGCCTGGGAGTATGCATAATATGTAATTGCGTCCTTTGGCTTAAAGTCATTATATCCAGTACTGGCGATATTATCAAAGAGAGCCGGGTTTTTTTGTCTTAAAAGACTGACCAAATTATTAAAGATATCAACATTACTCTTAGCAGTGGTGCACGTAGCACTTTTGTCGTTGCAGTCATAGCCTATAGCTCTAAAAAAATTTATTTCATTATTGTCACCGGGTGGCAATATTGCAGGCATCCAGATACTTGGCAGTGTATTTTGCCAGAATTGATCACAGGTCCATGTCTGACTAGATGATGTAAAGGATTGACCACTAGGAAACGTCGGCTCGCTCGCGCGAAGGCCAGGTAAAGGTGCATAGAGGGTATTATTAATAATACTTGCGTAACTTAATGTTGAAGAAAATGAACAGGTTGAGTCGTATGTAGCCGTACCATTCTCTCCGGACATAGTATAGAGGGTTGTAAAATTTTCCACCTGCTGCTTGAGAGTTGCTGAATTAGCCGCTTTCGCGACACTATTTAAATTCAGTGTAGATACAACTACTGAGGAAATAAATAAAAGAAGAAACGGTATGAATCGTAATTTTATTTTATTTTTTTTCATTATAATTAATTGATTCGCTTTCTTATTAATAAGCATAAACGAAAATTAAAATAATGTAAAAAATAAGTATAGATTTACTTAAGTTCAATTGCGCTATAAAATAATCTCAGATGCAAAATATTCGAAACACGGGAATCTACTTCATTACTGCTCTATTAAGTGTTGTGGTGCTTTTTGCATTTCTCGGATCTCCTGTCCGTGCCGCTGATCCTATCCCAGAACCACCCGGTTATACGTGTACCGGCAGGGGGCTAAATATTCCTACTTGCACAGGAAATGGTCAATACACTGGCCTTACTTCAGGAAATCCCATCGTTCTTTGGATTATATTCTTTATAAATGTAATTAGTGCCTTGATCGGATTTGGCGCAGTCCTAATGATCGTGGTAGCGGGAATTCAATATTCTGCTGCCGGGGATAATGCTCAATCAATCCAATCCGCCAAGAAAAAAATAACCAACGTACTGATTGGATTAGCTGCCTACATTGCTTTTTATTCTATTTTGAACTGGCTAGTGCCCGGCGGAGTATTATAATGTTTCTTACGAAGAGAATAAAATATTTTTTTATTTCATTTAGCTTGTCAGCCTCAATGGTAATCCTTGTTTCCACGTTATCCAGTACAGTACTTGCAGCAGACGCATCAGCAAATTGCACAAACACGACCACATTCTTAGGCATACCATCTTGGTATGAATATTTGAACGTTCAACCTGATCCTAGCACTCATGTTTGTCAGACTACAGCGCCAAATGGTGGTAACCCTATCCCCTTCGTCGGCTTGGCCGTTATAGATATTTTGCTTAGAGTCGCAGCTTTAGTAGCCCTTATTTTTGTAGTATATGGGGGATTTAGGTTTGCAACTGCTCAAGGTTCGCCAGATGCTATATCGAAGGGTAAGAAAACCGTGGTCAATGCCCTTGTCGGACTTGTCATAGCCGTACTAGCTTCACAAATAGTAAAATTTGCAGCATACTTATTATCGAAATAGCAGTAATATATGACATCAATTTTAACAGCCATTAATAACTTCGCCAGCGGAATCATCGAATCTGATCAGGTAGATATCCCGAAAGGGAATCTTTCTGGAAATGGAAAAATAACAGAACTTCTAAACTATTCTTTCGGTGTGCTAGCGGCTATTTGTTTTCTCGTTATTGTAATAGCTGGCGTTCAGTTTGTTCTTTCTTCTGGGGAGCCTCAAAAAATTAATACAGCCAGAAGTGCAATTATTTACGCAGCAGTAGGGTTAGCGATCTCTCTCAGCGCAATACTTATCGTAAGTTTTGTTCTAGGTAACGTCTGATGAATAAAATGAAATCATTGCTAACAGTTTTATCAATACTCTCCTTGAGTTTGGCTTTCATTCCAATTAGTAGTGCGCGTGCAGCATATGATCCAACCGAACAAGTCTGCGAAGGTGCGGGAAATGAAACTACGGGACCAGTTTGTGGTGCAGTTGATGAAGATCCAGTTTCTGGGTCAAACGGCGTAATAAACACGGTAGCAAATATAATTGCTTGGGCCGGTGGTGTGATTGCTGTCATTATGATTATTTTTTCTGGATTTCGTTTCGTAACAGCAGGTGGCGACAGTGGAAAAGTAGCCTCAGCACGCAATACCATTATCTACTCATCCATAGGCCTCATCGTTATTGTTATTGCAAGAATAATTGTCAGTTTCGTAATAGGTAATTTAAAATAGGATATATATGAAAAAATTATTAATAGCTTTATTTTTTGCAGTCGGACTAATACTCAGTCTTCATTCGCCTGTTCGTGCAGAAACTTCTTCAACTACAGCTGCCTGCCAAGGTTTACCGGGCGGGTGCAGCGCAGACCCTGGTACAGCCGTTCGGAATAACGTCAACTTTGTTATTACATTATTCTCCTGGATCGTTGGTATCGCCTCGGTCTTCATGATTATTTTCGGAGGATTTAGATTTGTAACGTCTGGGGGAGATTCAGGAAAAGTAAGTTCTTCGCGAAATACAGTGCTCTATGCAGTCATAGGCCTTATTGTTGTTGCAGTTGCACAAATTATTGTACATTTTGTGCTCACCAAGGCTACTCAGTAAAAAAATCTATTGCCCTAGACGCCGTCAAATGTTATAAATTGTATATTAACCATTAACAGCAAAGAGAAAAGACAATGAACAGAATTAAACTCTTATTAACAGTAATGTACGCCCTCGCTCTTACGGTAGTACCAGGCGCAATGATGCTCACTGCCTCTCCGGCATTCGCCCAAAACAGCGAAATCCAAGAAAGTCTTTGTAGTGGAGCAAATCTTGAAGCACCAGGTTCGACTACTTCTTGTGCAACAGATACCGGCGGAACTGGAGTTAATGGAATAGTTAACACAGTTATAACAGTCTTCTCATGGGTAGTCGGTGTCGTCTCAGTTATAATGATTATCGTCGGAGGATTTAAATATGTTACATCCGGTGGCGAGTCTAGTGGAGTAACGAGCGCGAAGAACACGATTCTTTATGCAATCGTAGGTCTTATTATTGTTGCAATATCGCAAGTTGTAGTTAAGTTTGTCCTATCAAACGCTACTAAATAAAATTAGTTTAACAAAAAAAAGACCCCTTCCGGGGTCTTTTTTAATTGTTTTATTTTTACTAAAGAACCTGAATCTTCTTCACCGTATCTTGTTTTACCTTAGTGAAACTTACGGTAAGGACTCCGTCCTTAAGAACTGCTTCAATCTCATCTTCTTTTACTGGTATTGGCAGAACGAGACTTCGTGAGAATTCTCCCCAATAGCATTCCTGTAGATGATAATTTTCTACATCTTCCTCGTATCCTGCATTTAAAGAACCACGAATAGAAAGTGTATTATCTGAGATACTGACATCTAGCTCGTTTTTGTTAACGCCAGCTGTTCTTGCCTTTACGACAAGCTTGTCTTTTGTTTCGTATACATCTACAGCGAGTTGACCAGGTACGGCTTCTTCTTCGTCCCATTCGTCTTCTTGTTGCATTGGTTGCTGTACTTGTTGATGTTGAACTATCTCTTCTTCACCTAAAAAGGCTGCCGTTAATTCATCTTCCATTAATAGATCGTCGTCCGTCGTCCGTCGTGCCATGTCGTGATACCCTCCACGCTTTAAAGTTAACAAATTTGCGTTTCTGTATTTACATAAAGTATATAGCTGTTTTATAGAGGTTGCAAGAAAGCCTCCCTAGATTTACAACATAATTTATACAACAGAGCAGTAAAATTAAAAAAACCAGACTAATTCTGGTTTCTTTAATTGGCGGAGGAGGAGGGATTCGAACCCTCGCGGGAGATTGCTCCCCCCTAACGATTTAGCAAACCGTCCCCTTCAGCCACTTGGGTACCCCTCCGCATCACTAATAAACAGATAAAATTGGCGGAGAGGGTGGGATTCGAACCCACGGTACCATTGCTGGCACGCTTGTTTTCAAGACAAGTCCCTTCAACCGCTCGGGCACCTCTCCAAAGCCAATTTACTGTTATCAGCCACAATATTGTACATTCTTATCTGTTATAGAGCAATAACGTTCTCATAATCCTTATGCTGTTATACAATAAGGCTGTGAATAATGATTTTACAAGACCTAACCCTAGTACTACCCAAGAGCCATTTGAGTACAGCTCAGGACAGCTATCTACACCGAGTCAGCCCCAGGTATCCGCACCGAAAGAAGAAGTAAGATGGATGGCGTCAGAATTTATATCTCATGAAAAAAGCAGCTCATGGTATGTCACTTTGGCGCTTATAACTGTCGTTTTCTGCGGACTCGTGTACCTGCTTACCCGTCAATACGTATCAATCGGCGTCATCGTAGTTTTAGCTATTGCTTTTGGTGTTTATGCTAACATCAAGCCTAAAACATTAGAATTTTTAGTTGATAGTAGCGGCGTCACAGTAGATAAGAAGCATTTTAATTACGAAGCATTTAAGAATATTGAAATTATTGAAGGCGGTGTGGTGCCGAGCGTAAATCTTATTCCAGTAAAAAGATTTGCGGTTCCAGTCACCCTTTATTTTTTACCTCAGCAAAAAGAGCAGATTCTTGAAATATTGGGAGAGTTCTTGCCTTCGGAAACTAAAAGACTTGAAGCTATCGATAGACTTGTTGCTAGAATAAGATTCTAACCTCTAGAAAAAAGGGCTCTCATCTGTTATAGTGATGAAGCTTTGCACCCGTAGCTCAGCTGGATAGAGCGTTGGCTTGCGGAGCCAAAGGTCGTAGGTTCGAATCCTGTCGGGTGCACCAATTCATTTCCTTGCTTTTTTATAATGGTTTCGCAAAGCGGTTTACCAACCTATATACTGTTAAATAATGATTAAGCAAATAAAAAAAACCTTAAGGTTGCCTGGAATTATGTTTTCTGCAATCTCAGGTTTTATTTTTTTACTGACTCAATCAACAAGCACCAGTCCGCTTTATTTATGGAGTTACGTCGATAGCACTATTTTTCGGTTAATGGGTCTTACCTTAGTGAGGGGCGGAAAGTTCTATGTCACGACAATCGACTCAAAGGGCCCAGTTTTATTTTTTATAGAAGCACTCGGTGCCTGGATATCTAGCGGTAAGATCGGCATTTTTATGATTCAATACCTTTTCTTGCTCGTCACGCTTTTTTCCGTTTTATTAATCGCTAAGCAACTTGTAGCAAATAAATATATATGGATATTTCCCCTGCTTTACCTCTGCTTCTATGGGTTTGCTTTTGAGGGTGGAAACTTGTCGGAAGAGTTCAGTCTTTCGTTTATATTTCTAGGTATCTATTTAGTGCTCTATCTTTTTAAGAATGGAAGTTTAGGCTCGATAAAAACCAAAATTTCACTTAAAACCGAGAATCTTTTACTTTTTTCTCTTGGATCCCTGGCAGCCCTCACCTTTTTTATTAGAGCAAATAATGCCGCCGCTATTATCGCCGCGATTCTCGCTTTGACGTATTTTATGCTCAAGAGGCTCCCCGCTAAACAATTTTTTACTTTTTTCTCATCAATCATTGCTGGCTTTCTTCTTGTAACGTCTATTTTGGCGGGATATTTCATTATAAATCACTCTTATTCAGATATGATTTATGGAACTTTTTTGTTTAATTACAGATATTCAATCAATCACTCAAGGGATTTTTCCAATACTTTTCTTACTTCCTTTTCTGCTGCAGCAATCGTTGTATGCATCCTCTCTCTGACAACTGCTTTTTTGTATTATAAGAGTAAAAGGGACGCAAAAGTTCCATTATTGCTGGTATTGGTTGGAGTTTTTTCAACCCTGACATTGTACGTATCGGGGCATAATTGGTTACATTATTTACAGCTACTGATGCCACCTTTCATTATTAGTCTCATGATGCTGTGTGTCGCTCTTGATGATACCCTGAAGCGAGTGTCGGAAAGAAAAATATATAGTAGACTCGGCTATGTAGGACTTTTTATTTTCCTTCTTATGGATTTTTCAGTGGTTTATGGGTATCGGCATGAAAGAAAAGCTAATGAAATAAACATCCGAGATTCAATTCAGATTATTAATGAAATTCCTGTAAATCAAAGAAATAGTGTTTACGGATATGGAATAAATCCCTTGCCCTTTACCGAAACCTCCGTTTTGCCCTCAAAAAGATTGACCGCCCTGCAGGATTGGATGGGTCTGCAGGATTCGGTACTAAAAAAAGAAATCCATAGCTATTTTCAGATCAACCCACCAAAATGGCTAATTCTATCTCCCCAGTATCCCCCCGAAGACGCATTCATCTCGGAGTTTGTTTCAAGCAACTACCGCCAGGTGTATTCGAACACTAACTACACGCTCTATGAACTCACTATTAGTGAATGATTATTGTTCCTTGCGAAGTTTGGTATAGATGTTTACTCCATACCCTACACCAGCAGCTTCAAGCGCATACTCAGCAAGATGGGGCGCTTTAACAAGCGAACCGCCTAGTACAAATAATGGAATGACAAAATCCTTAAGCGTATCTCGGGCGAGATAGCCTTTGATTCCTTTTGGTTTTTCGTGGACCGTTCCATCAGCCTCTGTATGTGGGTGTAAATGATCAGCTACTTCATGACGATTTGTAATGAGAGCAATTGAGCCAAGGGCAATTGCTGTTATTGACGACATAGCGGCTAAATTATTGAACCCAACTGCATCCATTTTACCGAACCAACCATCTTGCATCACCCCTTCATGTATGACGTCATAGCCTGTCCCAACGGCCGCTGCCAAAGCTGTTGCGCCAACAAATTTCTGCATCCTTTTTCGATATTTTTTTGCATTCCCTTTTTGGTTCGCATTTTCTGCCTCAAGGTCTTTGGCAGCCCCACGTAGTGCTGCAGCATCAAGTGTTTCTTCCAGTCCTTCTATGCCGCTCGCAATGCCTGCCCCACCTTGCGTCGCAGCGGCAACAAGCTGAAATCCGCCAGATAGTAAGCGAAGCCAGCTAACAAAGCGAAGTCGTTCGGGAGTGAGCTCTCGTTTATTTTTTTCAGGTTCTGGAACAAAACTTTTTTCTACCATATAAAACCATTCTCAATATGGAAATATAATAAAACTTTTATAATATTTTGTCAAATTATCGAGGTATATTATTTAATTAAATGTGAATAGAGCGCATATACAACGGTAGAACTGGTCATCGTAACGAAGCTGCCCCAGAGAAGGTCTATCCCCGTAATAGTCCAGGGCCAATTCTTAAATACAGCCTGCGAAGTCAGGTCGAAGGTTGCATAGGTAAAGAACCCGAAGAGTGCTCCATAGCCTATGGCGTGGTTGATGCTCCCCATATTTATTGCAGGAACCAATACGAATACCAATAGACCAACAATATATAGGCCATAAAACAGCCCTGCGGCCTGTAGATTGGGTTTTTTAGCCATTAGGTGCCCAATGTACTGCTTATATAGTTTTGGCGCAATCTTAACGAGCCACACGCTGTCGAAGGCTAAAAATACTAATAGTCCTATAACAAATAGTTCAATTACTTTTCCTGATGTCATTACTTTCCTCCTTTAGGTTGCATTGGTATGAAAATTGAAGTTCTTTTGGCGTATGCCTTGAACTTCGAATTTTTCATATATTTTTTCTCAAGCATCGGTACACCTGAAACGAAGAGAATGAGATAAGTAATGAGAAGTGGGCTTAGGATAGCGAAAAGACTATAGGTTCCACCAAGACACAGGATCCAAAGCGCCCACCACTGCGTGACCTCTCCAAAGTAATTGGGGTGTCTTGTGTATCGCCAGAGACCGGTGGTCATAATGGCGCCTTTTTTCTTTTTAGTCTTAATCCAGCGGCTCAGTTGCCAATCACCAATAGATTCAAATAAAAAGCCTATAATCCAAAGTCCTACCGCAAAAATGTGCAATAAGTGCGTGCCATTGAGGCTGCCAACTTTAACGATTGCATAGGACAAGTTGTAGGCTATAACGAGAGTTGAGGCGGAAATAACTAATGCGAGTAATGCCTGAAAGAAAAAGTTCTGAAAATAGCTTCGAACGGCAAAAGAGTTACCCCATTTTTTTCTATTTTCCGCATATCGCCAGTCTTCCTCTGCACCTATTTTTCTATAGCCAATATGCCACGCAAGACGAAGACCCCATATCGATACGAGTACGAGGTCGATTAATTGAAGGCGGGTATGGTTGGGTAGGCCAACGTAAAGTGCGCCGGCGATGATGATGAAATAGAGCCCCCAAAAGACGTCAGCGATACTAGCGTCCTTAAATAGCAGGCTGAGTAGCCAGGCAATAACAGATAGCCCTATCGCAGCACCTCCAGCTAATAGAAAAACGTGAAGCATTACCTTTATTCTAGCACCGAGTATAAATAAACACTGAATTTAAGTTATAGTAAATCTGCGCTACACTAGATTACCATGGAGAGGTGTCCGAGTGGTTGAAGGAGCTGCTCTCGAAAAGCAGTATGCCGGCAACGGTATCGTGGGTTCGAATCCCACCCTCTCCGCCAGAAATTGAACTATTTTCTCCAATCTTCTATTAGTAATTCTTTTGCACTAGCCAATTTTTCATTTAAGCCATAAAAGTTTTATTATAACGGTACTTCGTCTGCTGATATGGTTGCGGGCATCATCGACAGTCGCGTTCAAGACTTTAAAATTTCTCTTAATTCTTGGAGTATCGGGAACGCGGCCGATGATTTAAATGCTATTATACTTAGGATGGAAAAAAGTATTTTTAGTCGCATAATTGATGGAGAAATCCCATCATATAAGGTGTACGAAGACGAATATACGGTAGCCTTTTTGGATATTCATCCCACTCAACCAGGCCATACACTTGTTGTACCTAAAAAGCAGGTAGATCATTTTGAAGATCTCGAAGACGAGGACTACGGGCAACTCTGGGAAGCTGTTAAGATTGTGTCCCAGAAACTACATGTTTTTGGTAGGAATAGAATTGGCGTACAAGTAATTGGAGTAGATGTCCCCCATGCGCACGTTCATCTCATACCTTTTGATACCACTGAGGAATTTCGTACTATTCCTGATATGACTAAAGAGCCAGATTTCGTTATACTTGAAAAAACCCTAAATATAATTCTAAAAGGAGAACGAAATAGATGAGTAATGCACTAATCGCTTTATTTTTTGCCGGCGGAGCTGGCGCATGGATCTATGCAAAACTTAACCGAAGTACGGGTAATAATACAAAATCTGCAGGTATCGCTGCAGCTATCTCGGCTCTTTTCATATTTGTCCTTATGTATTTTATCCTTGGTGTTATAGTTAAAAAATAATCGTGAAAATAACAATTCTATCTGTTGGAAAGAAGAGCGACCCCCTTTCCGCTGCTGCAATTGAGGAATACGAAAAACGGCTCAAACAGAGCTTTGCTATTCAATGGATCCTTGTTCCCTACAGTGGACTTTCGGGCGATGAAGCCCGACGGGATGAAAGTGCAAAAATAAGGGTGCATCTTAAGAGTAATGAGACAGTATGGCTGCTTGATGAAACAGGAGTACAACTAACTTCGCCTGAACTGTCTGAAAAAATCGAAACACTAAAAAACGGAAGCACAAAAGATCTTTTTATTATTATTGGTGGTTCGTACGGAGTTGATCAAACTATTAAAGATCGAGCAGACTTTACCTGGTCTTTGTCCAAATTGGTTTTTCCTCACCTACTGGTTCGACTTATATTGGTAGAACAGTTATATCGAGCACACGAAATTGCTCGAGGCAGTGGCTATCATCACGCTTAAGAAACGATAGTTCCCTTTTTAGTGTCTCCCTTGAGTACCGCAAGCACGACTTCAGGGTCTGGCTGGCAAATAACAAGTGTTATTTCTTTATCTGCAGCAAAAGCAAGTGCCGCTCGATCCATAATCTGTATTTCCTGATTCGCAAGTGCCTCATTGAAGCTAATTCGTTCATAGCGTT
>CAIRQE010000058.1 GCA_903880655.1 uncultured bacterium | reverse complement strand
TTTTTATTTTGCTGCGACTCGTAATTTAGCACTACGTGAACGCGGATTTAAAACTAATTCATTTTTGCTCGCTACTATGGCATTCTTGGATACTATTTTAAATTCAGCATCGTACCGATTTCCGCCATACTCCTTAGAGTAGTTTTTAACTATGCGATCCTCGAGGCTGTGAAAACTTATAATGCCAAGTCTTCCGCCAGGATTCAGTAAGCTAAACCAAATAGGTAGTGCCTGCTCAAGCTGGAGTAACTCGTTGTTAACTGCAATCCTTAAAGCTTGAAAAGTTTTAGTTGCAGGGTGTTTCTTGAGCCACTTGCCTGAAGTGCGAGCAATTATTGTTGCGAGTTCTTCCGTAGTCTTAAATGGCCTATTATCTACGATAATTTGCGCAATCTTATTTGCATGCGGTTCTTCTCCGTACACTTTTAAGATATGTGCAATCTCTTCCTGAGTCCATTCGTTCACGATTGAAGCAGCTGTCAAAATTTGACTCTGATCCATACGCATATCTAATGGCCCCGGGTTTTGAAAGCTAAAACCACGACTCGCTATGTCAAGGTGCGGTGATGATACGCCCAAATCTGCCAGTATAAGATCAAATTTTTTACCCTTATCTTTAAGTTCTCGTGATGCCGTCAGAAAGTCTGAGTGCAATACTTCTACTTTTTTATTAAAAAGGTTATTAAGATGATCAACTGCCATTTGGTCTCTATCAACTAGTACACTTTCAGAATAGTTTTTTGTTACCTTTAAGATGGCCCCGCTGTGACCACCGTAACCGGCAGTCATATCTAGGTATGCTTCCCCTTCTTGAGGGTTAAGGTATTTAATAACTTCTTCTAGTAATACTGGTTTATGCATTTTGTTTTTATTTTTATTTTTGCAAGATCACCGATTCAGTAGCCAACTTTTTGTTTTTTTGCTGTTTTTGTTTTTGTTTGAAAATCAATCATTTGCCTTGCGTTGCAAATTTAAAAAATTCGCCTAAAAGGTAAAGATTATTTTCTACTTAAGTTTTGAGAGACTTATGTGTGAGGTGGAGTTTTGGGAGGTGTTTTGTTGAGAAAGGTACAAGGGTTTTTAGCGTAGACCCCTCTACCTACGTGTTGACTACCGAATCGCTAATCTCGAGTCGGTGTTTTATACCAAGTTGTTAATGTAAGCAGACTACTGTGCGCTTATTCGCCAATAACTTCCGGCTCTTACAGCAACAATATCTTTCTTGATACCTGCGTACTTTAGATGATGTAGCTCGAGAGTAATTCTCCCTTGCTTCAAATCTAAAACGCTTGCTGCTTTTCCTGCTCTAAACTTCACGTTCAGGTCGGCGATTCTTTCATCGAGAATACTTCCAGAAAGTTCGGGTTCAACTTTCTGTTCCCATACCTGTTGTGAATAGAGATGCAGATATTTGCCAAAGCCGCGAGTGACGACTACACCGCTTTTGAACTCGCCTCGAACCTCGACTGGCATTGTCAGTCTTCGCTTATCGTCAAGCTTTCGTTCGAAGTAGTCTACGGTGGCCATTATTTAATCTGCTTAGTGGTTTTTGTTTCGTTGTGGTGTTACCCACTTTTACCCACTGATGAAAGGATACTACCCACGATTACCCACTGCAAGCACTTTATGTACTTTACACTAAAGAAGATGAGGAGTTATCCACAGTTTGTTCGTAAACTATTCTTGGAGCGCTATTTATATGCTCTTTTTATATATTTATCCACAATACTCTTCGAAGAAAGTATATCCATAATTACTTTAGAAATTTTCTTAGAATCATGCCTAATTAAAGTCCGTTCAATTTTGTCATTTTTATTTTTTTTGGGAATTTTTAGATCCAGGATATTAGCGCCGATGGTTTTATACGTTTTTTTTGAAAATTCTTTAGAAATATAGGTAACAGGATATTCCTTTTCTTTCGCATACTGTTTTAGCATCAAAGCTGATGGCTTTTTAGTATTGTAGATTACATAATCTATGGTGTTTTTGCCGATGAATCTCTCGACCTCACTGACATACTCAGCGACATCCCAGCCATCAGTCTGGCCCGGTTTTGTAACCAGGTTAGTTATCTGAATTTTAATGGCTTTCGTTTTTGACAATGCATCAGCAACACCATCTACAATTAAAGCTGGGATTATGGATCCGTAAAAGTTTCCAGGCGCTATTATTATTGCATCTGCATCCAAGATAGCTTTTTTAGCAATTGGGTTTATCCACGCATGTGGATGCAGCCGGAAATCAGGTTTAGATTTACCACTAAAAGTACTGTTACCAATTTTATACTCTCCCTTAATCTCTTTATTGTCATCAAGCATAAATAAATGGGTGTTATCCAGAGTTATGGGAACTACTTTACCTGTTATATTAAGAATTTTTGAGGCTAACGCTATTGCTTCACCAAAATCTTGAGTCATCTGCTCTACTGCTGTTAAGAATAAATTTCCAAAGCTATGTCCGTCCATTGACCCTTCGCCGAAACGAAAATTAAATAATGAACGAATCTGTTCGCTAGAATTCGAAAGCGCCACTAGGCACTGACGAACATCACCTGGCGGCAAGACACCATACTGATCTCGAAGCACTCCAGTAGAGCCTCCGTCATCAGCCATGGTTACGAGTGCAGTTATTTCATTGGTAACATGCTTCAGGTCGCTAAGCAGTGTGTAGGACCCGGTTCCTCCACCGATTACGACTATCTTTGGGTTACTAAGTTTTCTCTTCATGGCTGTCTCTAGGCTTCTCCTTGAGTTCATCAGCCCACCATAAGGCACTATTTCTAATAGTTCGTTTCATATCATTTTCTCTATCAACGCTAACAAGTCCAAATTTAGGCCACCAACCATACGCCCATTCAAAATTATCTAAAAGGCTCCAGTGCAAATATCCGTGTAGATTAATATTTTGGGCTTTCGCTGTCTCAAGTGCATGCATCGTTTCGCTA
>CAIRQE010000057.1 GCA_903880655.1 uncultured bacterium | reverse complement strand
ATCATGAAGACTACACCTCCTTTCATTAATTGGAGTTTTTTTACTTTCAAATAATTTTTCACTCCCTGTAGTAGCCACATACATGACAGGCCCTCAGGGATCAAACTTATCAAATGGGCCAATAACTTTATTTTCCGTTAGAATGGCATATACGATTGGGCTGTTCTTGGCATTATCGGCCTTCTTTCTTTTTTTAATAGCATCAAAAAATGTTTTTCCAAGATACATTGAAGGATTAAAGAATAAACGAAATTATTTCAGATGGGTTGAATATTCTTTAAGTTCTACGATCATGATATTCGCTATTGCTCAGCTTAACGGCATAAGTGATTACGCAGCTCTACTTGCAGTATGTGGCGTAAACGTTTCAATGATCCTTTTTGGCTGGCTACAAGAGAAATATGCTAAGCCAGGTGATAAGCAGTGGCTGCCCTTTATATTTGGTTGCATCGCAGGAATCATTCCCTGGATCATATTCACTGTTCAGCTAATTACTCCGATGAACACCTCGAGTGCTCGAGCGCCAGGGTTCGTCTACGGAATAGTAATTTCCCTCTTCTTATTATTTAACTGTTTTGCAATTGTTCAGTACTTACAGTATCGAGCAAAAGGTAAATGGGCTAACTACCTTCGTGGTGAAAAGGCATACATTATCCTAAGTTTTGTAGCTAAATCTCTTCTTGCATGGCAAATCTTTGCAGGCACACTTGCTGCTAAATAGTACCCGCATAGATCGTTAACTGACTATTCGTTTGTATACCTTTTAGGTTTAAATAGAATCCAGAAAGCTATTCCTGAAAAACCAATGAGCATACTAGCAGTAACCACTGTCGCTGATGTATTAATTGTTGCAACGTAACCGGCTATAATTGCTGGTATAGCCTGTGCTAAGGCACTTACGCTAGTGTTAATTCCAAGTGTTTCACCCTGGATTTCTTTAGGGGTAACACGACTGACGATTGAAGGTAGAAATGCGTTACACATACCTATAAATAGGGCTAAGATTGGAGGAATTACAAATAGCCATCGGTGTTCCCCTTTTGGTATTAATAGATAGGCAAGCAGCGTTAATGCAGCACCAAAAAAACTATATCTGAGAATTTGAAAATCTTTAAATCGTTTGGATAGAACACCAATTAATCCACCTTGAACTATTGCAATCCATATTCCAACATAGGCAAAATAGTCTCCAGTGTTCCCCTGGGTGAATCCGAATCTTACAGCAAGAAATACCGCGAAGAAAGTAGTGAAAAATGTAAAACCTGCATTAAATAAGAATGTTGCAGGAGTGATATCCTTAAGGCCAGAATTGGTGAATGCTTTAATAATATTTTTAAATGATTGCAGGATATGAAGTGAAAGGGTGGTGGTTTTAACTTTGATAGTTTCAGGTAAGAATTTAATAACGATTAAAGCGTTAATTGCTGAAAGAATTGCCGTAAACCAAAAAGCAGTTGATGCGCTGAACCAACTAACGACGGTAGGATCTGCCAGTTTACCGCCAATATATGGGCCAAAGATGAATCCTAGCCCAAAAGACGCGCCTACTAATCCAAAGTTTTTTGCTCTATTTTTTGGAGTACTGATATCCGATATTACTGCCTGAGCAACGGATATATTTCCTCCTGTAATTCCATCGACTATTCTACTTGCAAACATAAGTGGTATATTTTTCGTAGCAACACCTATAGCAAATAGCATATAAGAAATAGAAGTTCCTATAATTGAAACGGTGAGTACTATCTTTCTACCATATCTATCAGATAGCTGACCGAGAATTGGCGCAGCAAAGAATTGGGCAAGCGGATAAGCGGCACTTAACCAGCCAAGTAAAATAAAGCCATCCGCTATACTCCAGCCGACTGGAGTTATTCGATAAGGGCTGTGCGGAAGTACTAGTAGTGGGAATACTGGTATCAATATTCCCACGCCTAACATATCTATAAAAATTGTTGAAAATACTGCGAGTAAAGGATTCCCTTTTTTACTATTCATAGTCTAATTATAGCTTACCAAGAAGTCACTGGGGTAATTTTATTTAAATTATTCAATCAAATCTACTTACTTGATAAATGCTTAACCTTGCGATATTTCCAATCTGTACTATTATTATTTGATGCAAAACGAATCCCTTCCTTTTCTATCTTGTGCACTAGATAGGATTAAACAAGGTGCGGTAGATATCGGTGCCCCGCTGTTGAGCGATGTAATACAAATTCATGCCTCAGACCAAGATGGAAAAACAAGAATACAAGTGAGTCGTGATAGAAATAATATTATTGAACTTTTTCGTCAGGATGAGCGTTTAATGCAGGCCGAGATTGTTGAAGTGGTGCAATCGGAATCGGGGTTATTGTGCAGCAATCGAAAAACAGTTTTTAAGACACCCATAGCTAGGTTATTTTTTATGAATGTCGCTACGAAAAATAATAAAAATGTTTGGGTAGCAACTGCGCCAGGTTTAGAAATACCTGATATAGAATCACTACAAACCTTTGCTACCGTTATAGGTGAAAATAGTCGTAACAAGCAAAACAGACAGGCCTTAGCAGCTAAAAGAGCAATGGGATCATTGTCGGTAACGCACACGTTTAATTAATATAGAATATATAGTGATGGCTTTATTATTCTCAAATAGTAATGATAATAATCTGATTAAAGAAATAGCAAAAGGTGCAGTTGGTGTTCTACCGACTGATACTGTTTATGGGCTCGTGGCTAGCGCCCGAAATCCTCATGCGGTGGCGGGGCTGTATAAACTTAAACATAGAGAGAATAAGCCCGGTACGGTCATTGCCGCGAGTTGTGAACAATTAATTCAACTCGGAGTAGACCAAAAGTACATTGATGAAGCTAAAACTTTTTGGCCCAATCAAATTAGTATTATACTTCCCGTTGGCCCAGATTTATATTATCTTTCACAAGGGCTTGGCAGCATTGCTTTTCGCGTGGTTGCAGACGATGCTTTGCGTACGCTTCTTGAAAAAACTGGCCCCCTTCTTACTTCAAGCGCTAATGATCCCGGAGACCCGCCAGCAACTACCATACAAATGGCCAAAGACTATTTTCAGGATAAGGTTGCCTACTATGTGGATGGTGGCAAAAAGTCGGATAACCCATCTACCATTATTCAAATTCAAGATGCTGGAGTTAAGGTTATTCGGCAAGGAGTTTTCGTCTTGCCGCCTGACGCTAAAGTTCTTTAAAGAGTGCTGATATTGCTGGAACAAGTCGCTTGTCAAAGATGCTTGGAATGATTTTATCCACTGTTGGCTCATCGACAAGACCTGCTATTGCTTCTGCGGCTGCAATTTTATGGTCAGTGTCAATTCTTCTTATTCGATTATCGAGAGCCCCTTTGAAAATTCCCGGGAATGCCAGCGCATTGTTTACTTGATTCGGGAAATCGCTTCGACCGGTTGCAATAATGAAAGCTCCGGCTTTCTTTGCCGCGTCAGGCATTATTTCTGGAATGGGGTTTGCCATGGCAAATATAACAGGATCTTTCGCCATAGTTTGGATTAGTTCTTTCGTAAGTAATCCAGGCTGTGAGACCCCAATGAAGATGTCAGCATCTTCAAGTGCATCAGATAAGTCGCCAGTGATAGTATTCGGATTAGTGAACTCAAGTAGATCAATTTTAGTACTATTTAGATCAGTTCTGCTCTTATCAATAATTCCCTTACTGTCTACCATAATTATATTTGGTGCTGCATAGGTATGCAGTAATTTTGCGATAGCAATTCCCGCTGCACCCGCGCCAACGATCACTATTTTGCTTTCTTTCAAGGACTGTCTCCTAAGTCGCGCAGCATTTATGAGACCTGCAAGCACTACGATTGCTGTGCCGTGTTGATCATCGTGCATGACAGGGATGGCGAGTTCTTCGACAAGTCTTCTTTCAATTTCAAAACATTGTGGTGCAGCAATATCTTCAAGGTTTATTCCACCAAAACTAGGAGCGATTGCCTTTACGGCTGCAACAATCTCATCAACGCTGTGAACGTCCAAAACAATAGGAACAGCATCAATGCCTGCGAAATGTTTAAAGAGCATGCTCTTACCTTCCATAACAGGAAGTGCACCGTTTGGGCCAATATTTCCTAGACCTAAAACCGCCGAGCCGTCGCTAATAATGGCAACGTTATTGTTAGTCCACGTGTAGTTATGGGTTTCCCCTGGGTGGCTTGCTAATAGACTACTCACCGCTGCAACTCCAGGAGTGTAGTAGAGTCCTAGTTGTTCAGGGTTTTCAAGCGGTTCTTTGAGCTCTATTTTTATTTTCCCCCGAAGTTTTCTATGCTCTTCGAGTGCTTCATGGGAGTTATTCATTACTAAAGTATACAGTAAGAAAGTGAGCTTTTTTAGATAAAGCGAGTAACAACAAACATGAAAACTACACCGAGTATCGTTAACCCGACGGTTTTATATGAGGAGTGGTCTGAATGGGCTTCAGGCAGAATTTCACTCGCACCAATATACAACAAAAAGCCAGCAAATAGGCAAAGGTAATACACTACAAACTGATGAGGAAGAACAAATAGGAAAGTTGAAAGTATTCCTAGTACTGGAGCGAATGCGTCGAGTAAAAGAAATTTAAATGCCTTATCCCTCGTATTTTTATTTACCAGCATTAGAGATACGGTATTGATACCATCAGAAAAATCATGAGCAATCACTGCTATTGCTATTGCGATACCTACTGAATTACTAACCTGAAATCCGATTCCAATACCAATTCCGTCCAAAAAGCTATGTCCGCAAAGCGCTAACGCCGATGCCACTCCTACCTGGGGGTGCTTATGTACCTCGTACTCGCTTTCATTGGAATGATGTATCAGAATCGTTTTTTCAATGATATGAAAGAGTAAGAAGCCAGTGATAAAGACAATCATCGGGATTGTAGTAGTGAGGTGTTGATCCTGGATATCTTTGAATATTTCAGGAATGATGTCGAAAACAACAACCCCCATGATAACTCCAGCCGTATAACCCAAAATTCTATGAAGTTTATCGCGGTACTTTAAACTAAATAGCCCACCACAAAGAGTAGACATAAATGTAATGCAAGCGATCAAAAGAGGTATGGATTTCATTTCTATTACTAGTTTATACACTGAAACAAAGTTTGACTACTCAGTTTTATTAATCATTTTCAGGATTGTATGGTTTCTGAGATGTCCCAAGCACTTCTTTTATTTTATTGATTACGT
>CAIRQE010000056.1 GCA_903880655.1 uncultured bacterium | reverse complement strand
TTCGCTACTTCAGCTTTTATCATGGATGCTGCATCTTCAAGAGAACCTGTAGCCGATTCCAAACCTAGCTTTTCTAAAATATCCATCACATCGGCTTGTTTAAACCCTTTACTAATTTCTGAATTCATTGCTTTCAAAATTACTAAAGGAGTTCCCATTCGCCAAACAACACCAAGAATTGAATTGTATGCATCTTGACCTGTCCAATCTATCGCGTGTGGCAGTAATCCTACAATATAGAAGGTAAGCGTAGTAATAAGTAGCATGCCTATTCCAAGGTAAATCAAGCGACGCATTTTTCTAAAACCATAAATCTCAGTGATTATGTCGCCTACAATATATGCCAGTGGAAATAAGATCGTTCCGGCATCAAAAGTAAGCGAGTAAAAATGGACAATCTTAGTGCTGGCAATGTTGCTGACGATTAGTACCGTAATAAATAAAGCTACTAAAATTTCGTACGCCGTAAAATTTGATTGCTTTAATTTAGTCTTGACCATATTTGTCCTTCGTCAGTATCCTTAACCTCTATTTTTTGATTCTTTAGTATATCACGGAGATGATCTGATGTTTTCCAGTCTTTATTTTGTCTGGCCTGAGCCCGTTCTTTAAGGGTTAATTTCTGTCCTGCCGTTATATCATTTGTCAGGATATATATACCAAAGCCATTTTGGATGAACGATTCTACTTCCATAATATCTACAGCGCTCGCCTCAAGTCCCCTCGTTTCTACGTAGTTAAGTGCTTCTTCAACATGAATAATTGCTCTTGGAGTATCAAGATCTTGCTGTAATGCTTCAAGAGCGGATGCAAGTGCTCTGGTTACTTTTGAGTCAGTTGTGGCACTACTTTTAACTTGCCATTTTCGTTCAATAACACTACCCCAATTGTTTAATCTATTATTGGCTGCCATGAGATTTTCCCACGTAAAGTTGGATTCAGTTTGGTAATGGCTTTGTAAGACAAACAATTTAAATGCCATAAGATCAATTTTCTTTTTTTCAATATCGCTCAGCACTATTGAGTTTCCTAAACTTTTGCTTACCTTGGTGCCATTAACAAGTAAGAAGTTATTATGCAGCCAATAATGCGCCAGTGGCTTACCAGTTAGTGTTTGGCTTTGTGCTATTTCATTGGTGTGATGAACAGGAATATGGTCAATTCCACCCGTGTGGATGTCAATTGTTTTACCAAGTTTATTCAGAATCATGGCTGAGCATTCTAGGTGCCATCCCGGAAAACCCTTCTTTGGCGCTCCTTCCACAATATCTTCTGGAGTATCCCATTCCATATCTCTTTTTTCATCCATTGGACTAAATTTCCATAGCGCAAAGTCAGAAGGATTTCTTTTTTGAGGATTAGGAGCGATTCGAGCACCATCTTTTAGATTTTCTAAATCGAGCCGAGCGAAGTCAGCATACTTAGGAAATTTTGCAGTATCGAAATAAATACCATCATCAATTTGGTACGTCATTCCTTTATCTTTAAGTTCACGAATAAAAGTAAGCTGTTCTTTTATGAAATCAGTCGCTTTTGTTATATGTTGCGGTTTTGCCAAGTGAAGTTTGTCCATGCCAATCATAAAATCATCCGTGTAGAGTTTTGCAAGCTCCCAGGCGGTCTTTTTATGCTTTAGGGCACTCTTTACCATTTTGTCCTGCCCGTCATCCTCATCGCTTACTAAATGGCCTACATCAGTAATATTCATGACACGATTAACGCTATACCCACTAAGGGTTAATGTGCGCACTAATATATCCCATCGAATATATGAAGACCAGTTCCCGACGTGCAGATAATCATAAACCGTTGGGCCACAAGTATAGATAGATACTGAACCGCTTTCAATAGGAGCAAATGGCTCGTATAGGCGCGAGGGGGTATTATAAAATCGAAGCATTACCTTTATTGTATCAATTCAAGAGTTTTTCGAATAACATCACTTTTAATATCTGAGAAACTGCTCGGAGTTGAATCCATCTTAAATCCAGCTGCATAGGGGTGGCCGCCTCCGCCAAATGTAGTTGCAATCTTATTAGCGACCGGGGCTTGAGAGGTTGCGCGTAGTGCACCAGTCACTCTATTTTTATATCTTTTGATAACAATGGCCATTTTCACTCCTTCAACCATAGTCATCTCATTGAGAATAAGTGGCGCTGGGTTATAAAGGGTACCGACACTGTAGAGCTCATCTTCAGGAATAACAACGAGTGCTACTTCTTTGTTATCGCCATAAAATTCAGTTCTTTTGATAAGATCTGCTTTATACATATAGACAGAAGGATCCATTTTTGAAAGTAACTTTCTGCTTTCATCAAGCGCGTATCTATCAACACCAGCTTCGAGCATTTCCGCCATTCTTCGGTAGGTTGAAGCAGTTGTTGCTTCAGTAGAGAGACCCAATGTGTCAGAAAGTATACTTTGCATTATTTTTTCCTGTGCCGGGACTGACATTTTCCATTTCAATGTTTGCGCTACCTCATAGATCAGTTCTCCGGTAGATACGTAGGTATTATCACAAAGAATAATCGAAGCTTGTGGAATATCACAAATAACTTCACTATGGTGGTCTAAAATTAGAGTAGGTTTTGAAGCAACCCAAGGATACTCAGGAGCAGCCGCCAGGTTTTCAAGCAAAATCTGGGCAGAGGTATCAACAATAATAACGGCATCGATTGACGTTGGTATAGTTTTGGACACACGATCCCAACCTGAAAGGAATTTTAGGTATTCTGGCACGTCAACGCCGCAGTACATACTTGTTTGTTTTTTCATATCTCCAAGTATGTGTTCGAGGGCGAGTGCTGATCCGAGACTGTCGCCGTCAGGGTTATCAGCTTGAACAATAAGAAAATGGCTATGGGTTTTTATAAATGTTTCGATTTCAGTGATTGTTTTTTTATTTGTCATACGTTTGTTCGTCCTTCTAGTGCACGTTGTAAAGTTATATGATCAGCATATTCTAGATCGACACCAATGGGAAGACCCCGGGCTAATCGAGTGAGTGTTATATCCTTGTTTTCTATTTGTTGCTGTATATACATTGCTGTGGTTTCTCCTTCGACACTGGCATTGGTAGCGAGGATTATTTCTTTTACGCTATCTTCGTCGATTCTCTTTAAAAGTTCAGGAATGTGTAGTGCTTCAGGACTAATACCATCAATCGGCGAAATCAGTCCGCCAAGGACATGGTAGGTGCCATGGAATACTCCTATTTTTTCAAGTGCAACAATGTCAAATGGTTCGGCAACAACAGCCACAATTGTTTTGTCTCTTGATGGATCAGTATATAAAGGAGACATTTCGAGGTTGCTGTCAATTAATGCAAAAGTTTTAGGGCACACTTTGATACTTTCATGTATTGATTCAAGTGCGTCTGCAATAGTGAGCGCATATTTCTTGTTATTTTTCAGTGCCCAATACGCATAGCGTTCTGCCGTTCGAGGGCCTACTCCTGGGAGTGAGCCAAATGCATCAATTGTTTTTTCAAGTGCCTAGATCGGAAGAGCACACGTCTGAACTCCAGTCACTGACCACTAT
>CAIRQE010000055.1 GCA_903880655.1 uncultured bacterium | reverse complement strand
GTGATTTTAGTGACGGTTGTTTTAATTTTCGGAATTAGTTTTCTAGTATATTTTCTAAATCAAAAGTTTAGTAGGTTGAGTGGGGATGCAACCTCAGAATATTTAAAGAAAGATTTGCTTTCACTCTCTGATAACATTGAGAAATTGAAGGACAGCCTTAATCTTACCGTAAATAATCGTTTAGATAAAAACAATGAGATGATGCGAGATAGCATCCAGAAACAATTTTCTCAAAGCTCAAAAATTATTGCAGAAGTTAACCAGCGCTTAACAAAGCTTGATGAGACAAACAAACGGGTAGTCGATGTGGCAGATGAGCTTAAGATGCTTCAAAATATCCTGCAAAACCCAAAACAAAGAGGTGGCCTAGGTGAATACTATCTTGAAAATGTGCTGGCAAATGTTTTGTCTCCGAGTGGTTATGAAACCCAGTATAAATTTAAAGACGGAGAAATTGTCGATGCAATTATTCATCTAGATAAAGATAGAATCTTGCCGATAGACAGTAAGTTTACACTAGAGAACTATAACCGCCTCATTGAAGAAAAAGATGCAACCCAGAGAGAAAAATATGTGAAGCTTTTCAAGAATGATCTAAAAAACAGAATCGATGAGACGGCAAAATATATTCGACCAAATGAGAACACGCTCGATTATGCATTTATGTTCATACCAAGTGAGGCAATCTATTATGATTTACTTGTTAATAAGGTGGGTTCAACTAGTACTTCATCACGTGATCTTATAGAATACGCATTTATAGACAAGAAGGTGATTATAGTGAGCCCCACGACGCTGCTTGCATACCTGCAAACAGTATTACAGGGTCTTCGAAGTCTTCAAATCGAGCAACAGGCGAAAGATATTCAAAAGCGGGTTGGTGATCTCGGAAAACACATTGCTGCCTATGACGGCTTTATGCAAAAACTTGGCGGAAGTCTCGGGACAACGGTCAATCATTTCAATAACGCACATAAAGAATTTAAAAAAGTAGATAAAGATGTCGTTAAGATTGCTGGTGGTGACGAAAGTGTTGTGCCAGTTCTACTCGATCGTCCGCAGATAGAAGATTAATTATTTAGAAGATCGAGTGTGAGCGCCGCAGTCCAAGAAAAATCTGGGCTTCCGAGACCCTTACCAGTATTTGGATTGTAGTATTCCCAAATACCATTGTCCTCAACAAGTTCAAGAGTATGGCTTCTAAGCGCATCAGCTTCTTTTTCATAGCCCATTCTCTTTAGCCCATCTATAATCATCCAATTCATGTTAATCCAGGTGGGGCCTTGCCAGTATCTGTCTGCGTCAAAATCACGAAGATTTTTTGGTAAAGATGGCAGGGGGTGTTTAAGCCAAAAAGTTTTAGAATTCATCATGATTGCGACGACTTTATCTGCCCGCTCTTTTTTTATAGTTCCCGCATAAAGAGGCATAAGTGACGCAATTGTGGGTTCCTGAAGAGGCATTTCGGTCATAAAATCTTGGCTTAAGTAGACATCAAAGCTTTCGCTCCACATAGTTTCAAGTGCCGTTTCGCTTCGTTTCATATTTTCTATTAATTTTTCAGGCAAGCGTACACGAGCTTCGCGAGCAATCTCTCGAAGTATCGTATTATTTCTCACAAGAATACTGTTAAAAGATACGTCATTAATGAAGAAGAGGGGGAGGTGCAATATTCTGTCTACATCGTAGTGCACTTTTTTAAGTAACCGTACGTTGTCCCAAATAAGTAGTGCATCTATATTATTCATTCGTTGTTCCGGGGGTAGTTCACGGGTATCGCGACGAGCAAAATTTATAATTTTCTCCATATGTAATTTTTCGATAATACTAATCCAGAGTGGATGGCGATACTTGCGAATTTTGTTCATCCAAGGAGGGGTATTATCCAGACCAGTTTCATAAGGGTGAACTTGTACTACAAGGCCAGATTCCCTTGGATCACGTTCGGCATAGAACCATTCATGGTATTTAATAAGCCGCGGTAGCACAGATTTAAAATAGGTTTTTCTATTATCGATATGTAATTGTTTTCCTATGCGCTGAATAGCTTCAGCAAGTAATGGTGGTTGCGTAATCCCACTGGTAGCAGTTGATCCGGGAGACAAAGGGGATAATTTACTGGCCCAAGCGTCGCGATCACGAGCATATTCGGGGCTCATGTTAAACACCATGTGTGGCACCATACCATTTTCCCATTGGCCGTTAACTAAGAGATGATCAATTTCAGATTGAGCTCTAAGTGAATCGATATGCGACCACCCGATTGCGGCAAAACAACTATCCCAAAGCCATTGATGTGGATACAGACCGAGCGACGAAGGAATTGTGTAGGCGCCTTGATCATTTTTTTTGAGCACATCCTTACATTGGTCTGAGAGTATTTGCATATACCTATATAGTATACTTTTTTCGTCTAGAAATGGATGTGTTTATCTGAAATTATTGTATTGTAAGGCAAAGTCAAAATCTTGAGAGTTCAACAGCTGCATCGCTTGTTGTAATTCGTCTTTCTTGGGACTCATGACTCTAACTTCTTCGCCTTGAATTTGAGTTTTAACTTTTGGGAGTCCTTGTCTAATCAAAGAAGTAATTTTTTTAGCCTTTTCCTGATCAAGTCCTTTTTTTAGGGGGATAACTTTAGTTACTTTTAGATTTGTCGTCGTTGGATCCTGGGAGACATCTAATATCTTCTGGCTTTGGTTTCTGGTTGCAAGCTTTTTTCTAAGAATATCTATTATGGCGTCAACATGGAATTCGCTATCTGCTGTTATTTTGATAGATTTTTTCTCACCATCCTGCCAATCAACATGAGCGCTTGTACCTTTAAAATCATAGCGATTCGCGATTTCACGCTGGGACTGATCAAGAACGTTATTAAGTTCACTTTTGTCGTACTCTGAGACTACATCGAAAGAAAAAGCTGCCATACCTATATATTATCACGAGGTACGAATCTTGATTCAAAATAACAGATTAAAGTGTGGAACAAACGTTTTGAAACAAGTATACTATTTAGCAACATGAGCTATACCATTAAAGACATTGCCGATGCAGCCGAAAAGCTAGAAAAGCAGTTTCAGGAACTTGAGGATAAAAAGATCATATTGCGCTCACCGGTTTTCAGGGAGCTATTTTCTAAAATTAAAACTGCTGAGCCTGCTAATAGGGCACAATTTGGGGCTGAAGTTAATAAACTTAAAAATGAAATAGAGTCTTGGTTGAGTGCACTTGAATCCGACATGGATGACCGAGATCCCATTGATGTTACAGCCCCTTTTCCTACTAACAGTGATCCTTCAACCCGATTCAGTGTCCTGCAGCCACAAAAAGGAAGTATCCATCCGCTCATGAAAGAACTTGAGACGGTAATTGGGATTTTTGGACGCATGGGATTTGCAGCAATTGAATCAAGAGAAATTGATGATGATTATCATATGTTTGGTGCGCTCAATTTTCCCGAAGGACATCCTGCGCGTGACGACTATGATACTTTCATGACCACTCAAAAGGATAAAAAAGGCAAGCAGTTTATTGCACCAGCACATACTTCAACGATGCAAAACAGGGTTCTCAGGCAATTCGCGTCAAACCTTGATAATGATGAACCGATTGCAGTTGTCATTCCGGGAAGAGTTTTTCGCAACGAGGATCTTGACGCTCGTCATGAGCACACTTTTTACCAGTTAGAAGGTGTTTATGTTGGAAAGAATGTCACGGCCGGTAATCTTATCGCTACGCTAAAAGTATTTTTACAAGAGTATTATCAGCAAGAACTTGAAGTTAAGACGCAGCCTTTCTATTTTCCTTTCACTGAGCCAAGTTTTGAATTTGCCTTAAGTTGTCCATTTTGCAAGAAAAAAGGCTGCAGTGTCTGTAGCCAGACTGGCTGGATTGAGTTACTTGGTTGCGGCATGATCCATCCAAGCGTTCTGAATGAAGCTGGCATAGATCCAACGATTTACACTGGTTTCGCATGGGGTGGCGGGATAGATCGTTTGGTTATGATGAAATATGATATAGAGGATATTCGTCATTTTGAATCGGGTAAATTAGAGTTTTTGAGGCAATTTTCATGAAAGTAGGCGTTAACGTAGTTGAGGATAATAGTAAGCTCCGCTTTAAACAGACGGAAATTGATCATTTGGTAGAAAAAATTGGCGCACAGCTCGGAGCTGTGGATGAAGTTATTGATTGGGGCAAGCGCTATGAAGGTGTGATTATTGTTCGCGTTGTTTCTTGTGTTAAACACGAAAATGCAGATAGTCTTAATGTTTGTCTTGTTGATGATGGTGGAATTGCAAAAGAAGTTGCTCGAAACAGCGATGGTTTTGTTCAAGTAGTTTGTGGCGCACCAAACGTGCGCGCAGATATGCTAGCTGCTTGGATTCCACCTGGAATTTCTGTCCCGAACACGTTTAACACTGACGACGTTTTTGTTATTGGAGCAAAAGAACTCCGAGGAGTTATGAGCAACGGAATGCTTGCGAGCCCATCGGAGCTTTTTTTAAGTGATGATCATGGTGGGTTATTAGAATTTGATGAAGATGTAAATGGAAATCTTCCTAAGCCAGGTGATTATTTTGCTAAAGCTATCGGTATGGATGAAACCATAATTGATATCGAAAACAAAATGTTTACTCATCGCCCAGATTGTTTTGGAATTCTTGGTGTAGCTAGAGAAATCAGTGGTATTACGGGCAAATCATTTGAAAGCCCTGCCTGGTATCTTGAGACTCCTAAATTTGAAAAAATAGAAAAGTATCCTCTCAGTATTAGTGTTACGGTCCCCAATCTAGTACCTCGATTCA
The DNA here is from genome assembly GCA_903880655.1 of uncultured bacterium. Taxonomy (GTDB): domain Bacteria; phylum Patescibacteriota; class Saccharimonadia; order Saccharimonadales; family CAIOMD01; genus CAIOMD01. Next base: position 5,906 of record CAIRQE010000055.1, on the reverse strand, counting down.
TGGCTGTTGTCATGGATAATGTCCAAATAGCTGACAGCCCCCTCTGGTTGCAGGCTCAATTGCGACGAATCGGAATTCGATCAATAAATAATGTTGTTGATGTAACGAACTACGTTATGTATATTACGGGCCAACCTCTCCATGCTTATGATTATGACAAGGTAGCAAAGGTTTCTTCAAAGGGTGCAGAAATTATAGTGCGCCATCCACTTGCAGATGAACAACTCAGTTTGCTTAATGGTAAAACCATCGTTCCGCGCACAGATGCAGTAGTAATTGCTAGTTCTAAAGAAAGTATTGGTCTTGGTGGAGTTATGGGTGGGGCGACAACTGAAGTTGACGTTCACACGACGCGCATTATTATTGAAGTCGCAAGTTTTGATATGTATAACATTCGAAAAACTTCAATGAACCATGGTCTTTTTACTGATGCTGTTACTCGATTCAGCAAAGGTCAGTCTGTGCATCAAAACGATCGCGTGCTTAAGTTCGCAATCTCCCAGATGATGCAATTTGCCAATGCAACACAAGCTAGTTCCGTGGTTGATGTAAAGAATGAGCTAAAGCCCAATGAAAAAATTATTATTACACCAGAATTCGTAAATGAAAGGTTGGGTTTATCTCTATCAATTGATGTAATGGATAAACTTTTGAGTAATGTAGAGTTTATTGTTACGAAAGATAAAGGCCAACTACACGTAACAGCACCATTTTGGCGAACAGATATAGAGATTCGTGAAGATGTCGTAGAAGAAATAGGAAGATTACACGGATTTGATAAGCTGCCATTGACCTTGCCGACTAAATCGATTCTTCCAACCATATCAAACACCATGCTCGACCTTAAGGCTTCAATTAGGGGTAGCTTGAGCCGTTTTGGCGCAAATGAAATCCTAAGTTATAGCTTTATACATGGTGGGCTAATGGAACAAGTAGGCCAGAAACCCGAAAAAGCTTTCAGCCTTTCTAACGCACTAAGTCCACAACTGCAGTATTATCGATTAAATTTGACACCAAGTTTGCTTGAAAAAATCCACCCCAATGCAAAAGCAGGCTATGATGAATTTGCTATCTTTGAAATCGGAAAAGGACATGATCTAGACAATAGCGACGACGGGACTGGAGTTCCAATTGAATTTGAAAAATTAGCTTTTGTTTATAGCGCACAATTAAAAGCAGTGCCCAAGAAAAGCGGTGAAGCGTACTTTAAGGCTAGTTATTTTCTTAAAGCGTTACTTGATGATTTACATATAGACTATTCAATTGAAGCTATCAAGAATGCCGATGCTCCGTTTGATTCAAAAAGAAGCGCAGCAATACTTGAAAAGACAACAGGACATAATATTGGCATAATCGGTGAATATACGCTTAAAACAATCAAAGGCCTGAAACTATCTAAATTAACTGCGGGGTTTGAGCTTGATCTTGAAATGCTCCTAAAGCATGCGCAAAAGAACTCAAATTATGAAGTACTATCTAAGTACCCAAAAATATCCCAAGATATTTCACTAAAAGTAACAGGTGAAACAACCTATCAAATGATTGCAGCGGTTATTGACGAAGAGGTGAAATCCATTAATCAGGAATCACAAACACAGACTACCGTTCTACCGCTAGATATTTTCAAAAATGATACTAGCGATACGCATATTGCGTTCAGGTTAATTTTTAATAGTCTTCAGCGAACACTTACGACAGATGAAGTATCTGGATATTTGCATCAGGTAGAAGAACAATTGAAATCCAAGTTAAAAGCAGTAAGAATCTAATATTTACCCTTGCGAAAAACTGGAATAAATGTTATATTACCCTAGCTAGTTTTTCAGTTTACTGAAATATTGGTTCTTTAACAGGTGATGTAAACCAAGCATCGTTAGCTCAAAGGAAGAGCGCTAGAAACGTGAATGTGTTTCTAGAGGTATGGGTTCGAATCCCATGCGGTGCGCGAGGCGTGCTTACGAAAGTATTCTTACGATTGTAAGTGCGCCCCAGGACGTGCCCAAAATTAGATTCCGACAGTCTAAGCTTTGGTGCACCAGGGATAGAGAAGCTTCAGCTTATAAGGTTCCACCAACTTATTTGCAAAGTTTCTCTATCCCGCCCAATCTGCAGTTCCACAATCGAACCTTGAAGGAGGTGATTATAGTGGCTTCCAACCAGGTAGAAGCTGTGCGTAGGGCATCGAGAGATGCTGGCATCGGTTCAAAGGAAGAGAAGGCAGCGTACGACGCTTACTGTGCTTCCCTGCGCCGACAAGGTCTGACACCAAAGCCATTGCGCGATCTCCGATAGCGGAGGTTTGAATAGATAATCTTTTGGGATTGATTCGGGCGGAAATACTGCTCAATCAGGTTACATCACCTGTCTGTTCTCAGAGTTCATAATATAAATTGTGAATTGTGAGAACAGTTTTTTTGCTTAAATCTCTAACCTTGCGTATGCTTAATATCGAGCATGAGCGCAATTTGGAAAATAATCATATTCAGTAAGTCATTATGGCGGTATTACACCGGGATAAGTATTCTAACCATTTTCTTAAGTTTGGTTAATTTGTCACAGCCATTGCTCTCGGGTTGGGCAATCGATGAAATAGCAAAAGGAACAAAAGCACATCTTTCATACGTTCTTTGGGTTGCACTTGGTATATTTGTGCTTGATTTATTGAGTACTGTATTTAGTAACGTCAGCGGATATTTTGGTGATCAAATGAGCACTAAGCTCTATCGTTTGCTTGGAGTTAGGTACTATGAGCATCTTCTGACACTTCCTCAAGAATATTTCGATACTGAGCTTTCGGGGAAGATTATTAACGTTCAAAATAGGTCAATAACCCAAATAACTAATTTCATGAATATGCTCAGCAATAACTTCCTGCAGTTTATATTTAGTACAGTTTTCGCGCTCGTTATTGTTGCTTACTATAGCTGGCCAGTGGCATTAATGCTCTTCTCGTTGTATCCTATCTACCTATTTCTGACATTCAAAACTAGTAATATTTGGCAAGGATATCAACATAAAAAAAACCATCGATCAGATATTGCGACGGGTAGATTTGGTGAATCGATTTCCCAGGTTAAAGTTGTAAAAAGTTTTATACAAGAATCAAGAGAGTTAATTTTTTATAAAAAACAAATGAATGAAGTTGTCGCTATTAATAAGCCACAGTCGAAGTACTGGCACAAGCGAGATACCCAGCGCCGAATCATCTTAAACGTTATCTTTTTCGCAGTATATGCCTTTATTTTCTCGCAGGCTGTTGAGGGTAAATTTACCCCAGGGGAAGCAGTAGCGCTTATTCTTTATGCTATGCAGATTAGGATTCCTATTTTTACGATTAGTTTTCTAGTGGATAACACGCAGCGTGCCATTGCTGATTCAAAAGACTACTTTGAAATTATGACACTTGAGCCTCGAATAGCAGATAAAGAAGATGCTTCAATATTAAGAGTAAATAAGGGCAATATTTTATTCGAGAACGTTTCTTTTGCCTATGATAAAAAGGATGTACTTAAAAATATATCTTTTGAGATTACTCCCGATACGAAAATAGCTTTAGTGGGTGAAAGTGGTGAAGGAAAAACCACCCTTGCAAATTTGCTTATTCGATTGTATGAACCGCAATCAGGTTCGATTACTATTGACGGTCAAAATATCCTCAACGTTACTCAAAAAAGTTTACGCGAAAATATTGGTGTTGTATTTCAAGATCCTGCACTTTTTAGCGGCACAATATATGAAAACATTTCATATGCGAACGATAAGGCGACTGAAGAAGAGGTAATTGCAGCGGCTAAAGCTGCTAATGCTCATGAATTTATTGAGAAATTCGAAAAACAATATCAGACACAAATCGGTGAAAAAGGATTGAAATTAAGCGGCGGTCAAAAACAGAGAATTGCAATAGCAAGAGCGCTTCTTAAAAATGCACCAATATTAATTCTAGACGAAGCAACAAGTAGTCTAGATAGTCGAAGCGAAGGACTGGTTCAAGAGGCGCTTGACCGCCTTATGCAGGGCAGAACGACTGTTATTATCGCCCACAGATTAACTACGATTGCACATGTAGATAAAATCATAACGCTTCGAAATGGAAAGGTTGATGAAATAGGAACACCAGCAGATCTAGCTAAAACAAGTGGTATCTATTCACAGCTACTTGCTATCAGTAATAAGCAGGGCGAAATAGCGAAAAATAAATTAAAAGCTTACGAGATATCATCTTAATTGATAGAATTGTAAGGATGGCATTATTTAAAAAGAAACAAAATAAAAAAGATAAACCCGACTGGTTAAGTAAGCTAAGTCTATTCTTTTTCGATCGTCCTATATTTTCAGCTACCCTTTGGCTTCTGATTGGTATCTTTGGTGTTTTAAGCTATACCATACTTTTGAGACGTGAAGGATTTCCGCAAATTAGTACTCCTTACAGCACTGTTGCAGGTGCTTATATTGTCAATAATTCTGCAAAAGTAGATCACGATATCACTGGCCCGGTTAGTCAAATTATTAGTAAAATGCCAGGTGTCAGCAACGTGTCAGCGACCGCAAATCCAAATTTCTATACAATCGTCATTCAATATAAAGAAGGCTACGACTCGACAAAAGGAAATCAAGAGGTTAAGGATGCAGTGACAGCAGCACATATACTGCCTTCTAGCGCCTCTGCAGCTTATCAGCCACTCGGTATAGGGAGTCCTAATGGTAAAACTGAAGATATACTAATCTCGTTTTATAAATTAGATAACTCTGATTCAACAGAAAAACTAACTAAAGTTGCGCAAGAGGCTGCAAAATATATGCAAAAAGCTGGGCATGCACCATTTGCGCAAAGTTTTGCTGCTGATGACGTTTTTGTTTATGCGCCAGGAAGTGTAGTCGGTGCGCAAAAAAACTTTGATCGATATGTTGCGTCCTCTAATGGTAAGATGAATTCATATAATGCTGCAATTATTGGCGTTAAGGGAGTAAATAACTTTGATGCATTAAAATTGGATACGCAACTTAAGACTTCTATTCAATATCTTCTCATCCAACCTGCCTTTAAGGGTTACGGAGCTACGGTTAGTTTTTCTCCCGCGCCTGGAATAAAAACACAAATTTCTCAACTACAGCAATCGTTACTCGAAGGCTTAGCTGCTGTGTTTGTGTTGAGTGCTTTACTCATAGCCTTCAGGGCTTCCTTTATTACCGTTGGCGCAATGGCCTTTGTCATTTTAACAACTCTCGGAGTGCTCTACACCTGGGGATATTCATTAAATACGATCACACTATTTTCTCTTATACTCGCACTGACATTAATTGTTGATGACACTGTAATTATGGTTGAAGCAATCGATGCACAACGTCGACAAAGTTCAGATTCTCGAGAAACAGTTATTCTTGCAACAAAAAAGATTAGTCGAGCTATGCTTGCGGCTACATCAGTTGCAGTGTTTGCATTTTCTCCTCTCATTTTTGTAAATGGTATCCTCGGACAATTTATACGGGCAATCCCTATTACTATAATTACCAGCCTAGTTGTAAGTTTACTCATCGCACTAACTCTCATCCCTTTCATGGCAAGGGGCTTGCTGCTCAGCAAGAAGCAATTACGAAAAAATAAAAAAAATGAATCAAAAGCTCATCTTATGGAAGCTTTTGCAGCTCGGGCCCTCGCGCAACCACTAAGATGGGCTAACCACAGTAGGAAACGACTAGTTACTCTTGGACTGGCGGCACTATTTATAGGACTAGGATTTATTGTTGCCGCAGGATTTATTTTCCAGAAAGTTACCTTTAATATTTTTCCGCCAAGCAAAGACACTAATGGATTAACGGTTTCATTTGTTTACCCGCCAGGAACCACTATCCAACGAGCTCAACAATTAGCTGAAAAAGCAGATATTATAACGGAATCAACTTTGGGC
>CAIRQE010000054.1 GCA_903880655.1 uncultured bacterium | reverse complement strand
TGAAATACGTAAAGTTGCTGATCTTATGGATGATGCTATAGCTCTATCTGAACCGAGGGAACTTGGGGAAGAAGAATGGCATCTGCCTTTTGTGCTTGAAGAAGAACGTGCACTGCCATTCGATATTCTTGCAAAACTGGCCGTAGCACGTTGCGCCAGAGTAAGCTACGAAACACACGACACAGGAAAAATCGATCAAACAAAAGATATTACCCTGCACGATAGTCTTCGTGATTCAGGACATATGTCTCCTTTTGAGCACGTAGCGCGCCCCATGACCCGGGAAGAATATATGGAAAGTCCGTGGAGCGGCAATTTCCTTGGCTGGCATCAGTACAGAAAAGACATTCCATATGAAGATAATTATCTAGAGGCTCAGCAATGATTCAACGGGTTCGTAGCGGCGCCTACAGCAACCGGGAAATAACGCTTGCTCACATAAATGGGCATATAGTTATTGAGCCTTTCAATGAAGCACAGGTAAATGGCAGCAGCTACGATGTTCGACTTGGAAATTACTACTACAAAATAAAGGATAAAGATGCTTCAAAACCAGCGGTATTCAATCCATATGATGCAGAACATATAGCAAATCACTTTGAAGGGCCCTATCAAGCACTCACGCATGAACAAGTCGCTGATCAGCTTGGCATTAGACCACTCAACAATATTCCGCTCCAAAGCGAAGTTATAGTATTCCAGCCCGGAGAACGAATACTTGGCCATACTGAAGAATTCATTGGCATAAAACCACCGGGAACGACGAGTATGCAAGCCCGAAGCACAATTGGTCGTCTTGGCATTAACGTATGCCAGGATGCTGGCTGGGGTGATCCAGGTTACATAAACCGCTGGACGATGGAACTCTATAACAACAACCAGCTTGATCCGGTTGTTCTAAGTGTTGGTACCCGTATTGCCCAACTTGTTTTTTATCACACTGGTGCTGTAAACGGTGAGTATTCAAAATTGAGCGGTAACTACCAATCAGCATCAAGTGATGATATAGGGGCACTTATAAAAAGCTGGGAGCCATCACAAATGCTTCCAAAAGCACTTAAGGTAGAATAATGAACAAACTTATTTCTTTCACTGGCCAATCAACCCTCGTTACTTCATCGATGAAGGAGTTGAAAGCAAAACTTGAAGCCATGGGAAAGAAAGTATCAATTGTGCAGCTGAAGTTACCCGCAAAGCAAGATGCATCTCCCTATATTGCTAGTACCTATGATACGAATTATCGATATGATAAAACCAAACAATTAGAAGAAAAATATAAAACTTCTGATTTCCTATTCATCACGGGCTATAGTCTCGATACGATGCTGCGAGAAATACCCAAGCTAGGATCAGTATCTGCAATGAAATCATATTGTTATTGGCTCGATGCAATCGAATCAGTTAATTATCAGATACCGCGAGCAGATATAACGGTCATCATTCGTTCGGCTAAGGCTAAAAACCTCGCCATACTTGAATCAGTTGTCCCATATGCTATTACAAGCTTACATAGCAAAAACCTCGTAAAGCTCGTCGATCTGTTACTTGAAGTAAAACAACCCGCCCTAGGCACTCCTAAAAACAAAACAAATGGGACGCTACTCGAAGTAATAGCTACAATCGGTAAAGGTGTTCCGCTTCAGTACAGTGAACTATCACCACCAACTGAAAAAGAAAATCCTGACTTGCATGATCTCTTAACTTTGAGAAAACTGGTTGTTAAAGAACTTGGTGAGGATAACTATTATGCGCAAATCATACAGCCACTAGGCACTCCATATTCACTCGAAACCAAGCACCCTATCCGCTACTCAGATGCAATTGAAAAGGTACTTGATAACTTTGATGGAAATTTCTACCCAAATGAACTTAAGCCCAAAGTAACGTTTAGCCCACGCAATGAGCTTCAGCTTGCAGATCAAATTGGTTGGGAATATGGCTATGAAACAAAAACCCTCTCCTATATTGAAAAAACGAGGCTCATTGAAACCTGGGCTCAAAGTACCAAGAGAAATAACGATGCACTACGTATCTCATGCCAGCTTACACTTTCATACCTTGATATTTTTGCTCTACTCAAATCAATTAGGGGCTTAAAAATAACGCTGCAAAAACCATCTCCGCATACAGGCTATGTGGATATTTCGGCAGCTCCAGATAAAATAACTGAAGCAATCGAATACGCGTTTGATCAATCAACCAGATTAAGTGCTATGACGTTAAATAACGGCTATCTACTCATGGGACACAAAAACAATTGTTTGATTGAAATGAGTTACAAGCAACTCCTCCAAATTATTAAAATAAATAAAGAAGCTTCGACTGAACCTATGCAAATGCTTATCAAGCATCTCGAAGATGAACTAGC
>CAIRQE010000053.1 GCA_903880655.1 uncultured bacterium | reverse complement strand
GAGTCATTGATAACGAAAGTAAACTTACCTGAAAGTAGTGCATAATCTATTTCTGAAGCTGCGCTTGCTAGCCTTCTTTTTTTCTCCACTTCATTCATCACACCCCTACCATCAAGCCGTTGCATCCATATCTCATAACGTGGCGGCAAGATAAATATAGGGATGATGTTATCACTCAATGTTTCTAGTGTCCTACAGCCCTGCACATCAATATCTGTTATAGCTATTTTTCCTGCTTGATGTGCTTTTTCAATTTCTCGCATACTTATTCCAGATACCTGCTGATCATGAATAATGGCAGCCTCTAAGTATCTGCCTTTATCAAGATCTTTTAAAAAATCTGCTTCACTCCTGAACCAGTATTCCTGGCCATTTTGCTCCGCCTGGCCATTATTTATTCGTGGAGGACGGGTTGTATCAGAAACGATGTAGTAGTATTTATCCTCTTTGAGCAATGTCCTGATAAGGGTATTTCGACCGGCGGCAGTTGGGGCGGCAAGGAGCACAAATGGTGTTTGACGTAGAATGGTAAGCTGATCTGGATTGGGAATATACTCTGCCAAAACCCTGGTGAAAGAATCTATTAGTTTGAGTGGCATATCATCGATAATCATAAGTATACTATACCTTGTATACTAACTAGTTAATCAAGGATTTTTTCATGAAAGCACCAGATTTTTCACTACCCGACCAAAACGGCACCACTCATTCGTTATCTCAATATAAAGGAAAATGGGTTGTTCTATATTTTTACCCAAAAGATAATACTCCGGGATGTACCAAAGAGGCCTGTAATTTTAGAGATGGTCGCGCGTACCTGGAAGATAAGGGAGCAGTTGTGCTCGGTATTTCTAAAGACAGTGTTGCTAGTCATAAAAAATTTGCTGATGCCCATAAGCTGACCTTTACGCTCTTAAGTGACACTTCAACCGATACTATTAAAGCCTTTGGTTCATGGAAAAAGAAAAAGTTTATGGGACGAGAGTATGAAGGAATTAATCGAGATACCTATCTGATTAATCCAGATGGTGAAATTGTAAAAAAATATGAGGGAGTTAATCCACTCACGCATGTTGGTCAAGTAACCAAAGATCTCGCCGAACTTAGTCACGCTTAAGTAGTACTGTAAACGCGTCAGAAGGAATATCCACTTTACCGAAGCGCTTCATGCGCTTCTTTCCTTTTGCTTGTTTAGCAAGAAGTTTCTTCTTACGCGAGACATCGCCACCATATAAATATCCCGTCACGTCTTTTCGAAATGCACTAATATCTTCGCGAGCTAAAAAGCGGGCACCGATTGCTGCCTGTAAGCTAATTTGGAAGTTTTGTCTTGGTATAACATCTTTAAGCTTCTTCACTATGTCACGACCAATTCCCGTGGCTTCTGATTGATGTACCATCAAACTCAGCGCATCAATTCTTTCGTTAGCTACATAAAAATCTAAACGCACTAATTGCTCGGCCCTATATTCACTCAAATCATAATTAAATGATCCATAGCCACTTGTTACACTTTTAAGCTGATCATAAAAATCGGTAAGCAGGTTTGCGAGCGGTGCATCAAAACTAACAAGCGCAAGTTGCGCATCAACATAACTAAGATTTTTATGAATACCTCTTTTTTGGACAATTAATTGAATAACCGCACCGACATATTGTTTTGGACAGACGACTTCACCTTTAATCCAAGGTTCTCTAATCTCAGCAATCTGCGCTGGGTCGGGTAGTTCACTGGCACTCTTAATATCCAGCTCTTCCCCATTAATTAGTAGGATATGATAATCCGTACTTGGGTTCGTTACCACGAGCTCTAGATCATATTCGCGCTCAAGCCGTTCTTTAACGATATCCATATGAAGTAAGCCCAAGAAACCGATTCGTACTCCATACCCAAGTACTGGAGAATTTTCTGGCGTAAATTGCAGGGCTGAATCACTGAGACTTAATTTTTCGATTGCATCTTTTAGTAGCTGATAGTTTTCATTACTATCGGGAAAGAATCCTGCATACACAAAAGGTTTCACTTCCAAATAACCTGGAAGCGGACTCGTTGCCTTATTTTTTTCAAGGGTGATTGTATCACCTACTCGAGCTTCTCGGGTGCTTTTTAGATTCGTAACAATATAGCCGATTTCACCAGAGCGCAAAACTCCCGTTGATTTCATTTCAGGAGTCAAGCAGCCAACCTCAAGAGCGATACCCTCACTTTTCGTCCCCATCATTTCCATGATATCGCTTTTTTTAATGATACCGTCAAACACTCGTACGTACAGAACTACTCCCCGATAATCATCATAATAGCTATCGAATATAAGTGCTCGTGAAGGCAAAGTTTCATCAACGGTTGGTGCGGGAATTTTTGCGACAATCTCATCGAGTAATTCAGCTACCCCCAGCCCATTCTTGGCTGAGATGTGCAAAATATCTTCTTTCTTGCAACCAAGTAGTGCAACAACTTCTGCCGAAACTCGTTCTACATCAGCTGCTGGTAAATCAATTTTATTAAGCACCGGCAAGATAGTAAGATCAGCGGCGAGCGCTAAATACACATTTGCTAGTGTTTGAGCTTGAATACCCTGACTTGCATCAACCACTAAAATAGCACCTTCGCAGGCCTCTAAGCTTCGGGATACCTCATAGCTGAAGTCAACATGCCCTGGCGTATCTATAAGATTAAGTTCGTAATTTTTGTATTGCATTCGTACGGGCGCAAGTTTTATGGTAATTCCCTTTTCACGTTCAAGATCCATCTTATCCAGCAGCTGTGCTTTCATGTTACGTTTTTCAACAGTACCAGTTAGCTCCATCAAACGATCGGCGAGCGTGCTCTTACCATGATCAATATGGGCAATAATGCAAAAATTTCTAATTTCTTGTGGTGTCATGTCGCGCTATTATACCTGAATTATTCTATTTTGAGGCGTCCAAATACAATCTTCCTCAATTTGGCAACAACTATTTTTGCTTCTTCAATTTCAAAAATGTATGAAACGACCACATGTACAAAGAACGTAAAGAAAGCGATTATCGAAACATTCGTGAATAAAGTGAGTCCCTGAGCGCTCTGATTAAGGGGCAGGAATTGAATAGAAATAAGGGCAGCAAGTGCGCTGAAGCCGGTTGCAGAGAGTGTCTTATACGTATCTTTAAGAAAGATTTTAGAAAAGAAATGGCGATCTCGTAGTGCCATAACAAATACCAGTATAGCTACTTCGACGAGCGCAACAATGCTCTGGGCTATTGCCAGTCCTTCCACTCCATAGATACTTGGTTTGGAAAGTTTCCAAGCAAGAAGAATATTTAAGACGATGACTAAGATTGAAACATAGAGTGGTGTCTTGGTGTCTTTATGGGCATAAAAATATCGAGAAATAATAGTATAGATAATTCTGAAAAATATCGCCACACATAAGAAACCAAAAATAGCTGCAATATCCTGATTGCTCCGTGCAAAGATAATGCGTGCAAGATAGCCTCTAGTGAAAAAACAAACGACAACGACGGGAAGAGAGATCCAAATCATAAGTCGTAAAACCTTCAAGAACTCTTCTTTGAAAAGATCAACTCTACCCTCGGCGAGCCGATGCGTTAACTTTGGAAAAGCGGCTGTTGAAATAGCATTTCCGATTAACATAACTGGTGCATTATAGAGTACTAGTGCATTGGAGTAATTGGTCACTGAGCCAATCGATAAATCTGAGGCAAAGCGTGTTTCGACGATACTGTTAATATTGTCGATTCCTTGATCGATTGAACGTGCCGGCATGATCCTTAGAATTTCTCGGAAACTTTTATTCTTAAAATCTATCGTTGGTCGGTACCTGAAATTGAGCCCCTCCATTCCGAGTGCGATTACTAGAAGTTGCAGAACTGCCCCGATTGCAATACCAAGACTTAATCCTACGATTCCGAAGCGCGTTCCAAATATATAGATACTTGCGATGATGGCGCCGTTATACAGAAGCGGTGCCACTGCAAAAAAGAAAAACCTCCCAGTGGCTTGTTGTACGGTTGAGAGCACTGTTGAGATAGAAAATAAAAATATATTGACTGAGATAATTCGCATAATTGCAACAGTCAGATTTAATTGCTCTGGCAAGAAACCCGGCACAACGATGTAATGAAGTAAGGGACGAGCGAATACCATAATTATGATGGCTGACACAAATCCGACAATTGCGAGCGCATTCAATACATAGCTAGCAACCTCCCAGGCAGACTGTTTATTCTGCTGTAAACGTTCAGATAAAATTGGCAAAAATGCTACACCAAGTGCACCTGATGCGAGCGTGAAAAAAACAAAATCAGGAATCTTGAATGCCGCGAAATAAGCATCTGATTCAAAGTTAATGAAGTTTGCATTAACGAGTTTTGTTCGGAGTATCCCAAGCAATGCTCCAATCAAAGATGCTCCCGCAAGAAGCAGTGCGGCTGATCCGAAAGATACTGGTTTGTTTGCTCGACGTAATATGCGGCTCATAATCGTTACTGCTGATTATAAGTGTTTCAGTTCTTTGTTTCGAGCTGAGACACTAGTACAGCGCTGCCTCTTTTGGCATTTTTGTTCCTTTTAATATTTTTGCTACCTCATCTGCTTCTACTGTTTCTTTTTCCAGTAGTACATCTTTTAGAGATTCAAGATATGTTCGGTTTTGTTTGATAACTTGACGGGCTCGTTTCGCAGCTTCAGTGATAAGCGCCTCAACTTCATCATCAATGACCTTCGCTGTTTCATCAGAATACTGCCGCTCATGAACAAGTCGTTCCATCATCATGCCATCTTCAATATGGAAAACTTGGTCGCGTAGTTTTTTACCCATACCCTGATTTACGATCATCTCTCTTGCAAGCTCTGCGGCTTTTTGAAGATCGCTTCCAGCACCAGTAGTTACACGGTCTGGGCCATATACGACTTCTTCGGCAATACGTCCACCAAGCATTCGAGCTAATACGTCCTTGTATTCAATAATGCTGTGGTAGCTCTTATCTTCAGGTGGAATAAACCAGGTGACACCGCCAGTTCCACCACGAGGGATGATGGTAACTTTATGTACGACATCACTATCGGGAAGAACCTGTCCGACTACAGCATGTCCTGCTTCGTGATAGGCGGTAAGCTCTTTTTCTTTTTCATTCATAATCTTGCTCTTGCGTTCTGGCCCAATTGCAACTCTTTCAAAAGCGCTCGTAACATCAGCATCAGTAATTTCTGTTCTATTCTCACGGGCTGCAACAATCGCTGCCTCGTTTGCAATATTTGCAAGATCAGCACCGCTGGATCCAGCAGATTTGGCTGCAAGCGCGTCAAGGTCAACGTTTTTTGCGAGTGGCTTCTTTTCAAAATGTACTTTAAGAATTGCGAGACGATCCTTTCGATCAGGAAGGCCAATCGTTACCCTTCGGTCAAATCGTCCTGGTCGCAGTAGGGCTGAATCGAGCACATCCATTCGGTTTGTAGCCGCTAGAACGATAACATTCTGTCCTTGTTCGAACCCATCCATCTCAACCAAAATTTGATTGAGTGTTTGTTCTCGCTCGTCATGACCACCACCCATACCACTGCCGCGCTTTCGTCCAACTGCATCAATTTCATCAATAAAGATAATGCACGGAGCATTCTTTTTAGCTTTGGAAAAAAGATCTCGAACACGACTTGCACCAACACCAACAAACATTTCTACGAACTCAGACCCTGAGATGCTAAAGAATGGAACATTAGCTTCGCCTGCAACTGCTCGAGCCAGCATTGTTTTACCAGTTCCTGGAGGACCAACAAGCAGCACACCCTTTGGTATCTTTGCGCCCACGCTTAAGAACTTCTTTGGAAACTTTAGAAATTCTACAACTTCTTCTAGATCTTGCTTCGCTTCTTCGTTTCCAGCTACTTCACTAAACTTAACTGCTTCCTTGTCGCTTCCATAGAGCTTTGCAGAACTTTTACCAAAGCCAAGTGCCTGGTTTCCCTGACCTTGTGCTGATCGAAGAATAAATATGAGGACGAGAGTGATAATAACAACGGGAAGTAAATTAATCGCAATCGAAGCCCAGGTTGACCCGGTACTCGAAGATGGCTTAAAGGTAACTGAAACATCTCGACTTGTAAGTCCACCAGGACCATATAGAGGAGTACCGTTTTCTTTTACTGCAGTTTCAGTAGGCTTGCTATTTCCCTTGAGGGTTAGCTGAATAGTATCTCCATTAACGAGAATGTTGCTAACGTCACCCTTATTGGCGCTATTCATAGCATCGCTGAAGGAGACACTTGTTAGTTTAGCGGGTTGGTTATAGCTAAGAAGGAATACTGCTGCAAATGCACCAATGATTACTATAAAGCCAACATTTTTAAACCATTTCTTTTTTTGTGTCTTTTTTGGGGGGCGTGATTGTTTTTTCTCCATAAGATGTGATTATAAAGGTTTTGAACCTCCTTGACTACCGCGAGATTGAAAACGGGCTGATCTTTTCGTGAGAAGAACGTCAACCCCGCTTGCTTGCAATGTTTTTCCATGAGGTAGTGTTTTAATTTGTACGCATATTCTTTCAATAGTTTTTCTATCCAGCTCTTTGGCTCCCGCTTTCAGCAAAATACTACGCACCACTTCTCGCCCAATATCGTGGGGTAACATAATAAACCACCTCCGGTTTAGTACGAGTTGGTTTTTATGAAGTCCACGTCGGAGAAGATGCTCAATCTCTTGATCAATCTTCGTATTATGATGCGCTGAATGATCTAGGATCGTAAGCCATTTTTGTCTGGTGGCGTCATCCATTTTATGGACGACATTACGCCTAATCCTGTTCCTCAGATATTTTGTATTTTCATTAGTGCTATCTTCGCGCCACTCAAGATCATTTTCTTTTGCGTATTTCAGTAGGTCACCTTTTGCCATCGAAAGAAGTGGTCTGACTAACTCCTTTGTGTCCTTCAATGAATTAAGTCCACTTCTGCCCGTACCCCTTAAGAGATTAATCATGCTCGTTTCAATAACATCATCCTGGTGGTGCGCGGTAATTATAGCAATCGCCTGATGTTTGGTGGCAACTCTTCTTAAAAATGCATATCGATAATTTCGCGCAACTTCCTCGCTTGCGTCAGGACCGAGCTCTACTCGTTCTGTTTCAAATTCGTACCCATATTTATGGGCGAGTGCATCAACAAATTTTGCATCAAGCGCAGATTCGCTTCTGATTCCGTGATCAAAATGAGCAACTACAATATCTAGTTCCTTTTGTTTGGAGAGAATATCCAGAAGCACAACTGAGTCAACACCTCCGGAAACGGCAAGAACATAGGTTCCGGGCTGTAAGGGGGCACTATTTTGCATATTCACAAATGATATCAAAAAAGATCACCTAATTGTTGGTGATCTTATAAAACTGGTAGCGGCGCCGGGGATCGAACCTGGGACCTTAGGCTTATGAGTCCTACGCTCTAACCAACTGAGCTACGCCGCCGAATTTAACCTCGATACTATAGCATATTCTTCTCTGTTGAACCAGAGATTTATAAACAAAAATATCTACGAAACCGTAGATATTAATGTTTTTGCGTACCCTACCCGCTAGCCTAGAAGAGCATCAATGCTCAAAATGGCTTGGTCGCTTGTAGGAGTAAGCTCGTAGCTAATACCAATATCGCTCATTGGTTACTCCTTTTTTATTGTTTTTGTTTTGCTTTTTTATAGCAATGATTACATTATATGTTTATTTTTTGATTTTGTCAAGAGCCTTATGCTTAATTTTGTTGTATAAAATGCTCTTTAAAATAAGTGGTGATTCTTTCGGAGAGATAAGATCGGCGCAGCATATCGCGTGATCAGATAGTTGCTTGCCGAACAGCATTGAAACAACATGCTTATCATGTGAGGCAAACACTTCTCTTCCGTCTCCAACAAGCAGCATAATTTCACTCCGCTCAATGAACAGTGTGCTGATGCGTGATAACCAAGCTTGCTTTTTATCTGCAACTAAAAATTGCGCCCCTACTAAATCTTCAAGAGAAATACCTTCTCTGAGGATGACAACCTTACCGCCAAGCACTTCGCTCAAGTGCTTGGCCTGTTTTTCTTCAAGAATAAATTTAGTAGTGAGCTTATGTGTCATTTGTAGATGGCGAATGAGCTCCAGAATCATTTCATTAGACAAGGAAACTTCGAACAGGGCTATGCTCGCTTCAAATACAGAAGAGGCCTTCTTTGTATTATTAACGATCACCCCCATATCATTCAGTAAGTTGATACTTTTTTTGGTTGCTCTTTTAACTCGTTGTTTGAAAAAAGAAGCATGTTTAAATAACTGCGTTTCTTCATTTCTAGCAACAACTATCCCCTTACCCTTACCTTCAGTAACAAAGCTCCCCATAAAAGCCATGCACTTTTGTTTTCGTAAATCTGCATCCTGCAACAGTGGTAAGGTATTTTTTGATGCGGATAACCCTTCATTTGTAAAAAAAGATTGGTCGATCTGTAACTGATCAACTTCAACTAAACGTATATCTGCGGGAACTCGATCACCTTTTTTAAGAAAAACAATATCGCCTTGGACGAGGTTCTGTAGTGCAATTTGTTGTTCTTGGCCACTCCGAATTACCGTTACTCTTAGTAAATGCGCAACCTCATCTCTTAATTCAGGATCAGTATTTTTTCCAAATTTCGCTAGACGCTGTAATGCCTCTTTTTCGACAAGGCCTTGCGCTGATTTCACTAAAAAGAAATCTTCTATTTCCGCTTGCGTCTTTTTATACCACTCCATGCCCAATAACTTTCTTTCAAATCTGTTTTCTAAATTGCGATTATGCTTACACCAATGATATAGTTTTTAGTAGAAGAGGGCAAAGAAAATCATGCATGTGGGGCGAATTATAAATGAGTGAAACTTATTTCTATATCTTGGCTATAGTTGTTGGAGTCTTTCTCTCAACTAATCCCTTTTCTATTCATTTATTTTCAAAATTACTTATTGCGCACAAGGCCAAGGGAACGCTAAAACATAAGGCATCTCTTTACGGGTTTTTATATCTTTTCTTGGTATGGCTATGGCTTTCAATCTTTGCGGTAATTCTCTATGTATCTTTTCTTTCTTTAAGCACTAAAAATCTAGAGTACGTTTCCATTGTGGTAGCGATTCTTGGAATTATTGCAGGGTTTATCGAACTAAAAAAATATAACTGGCCAAAGGCTCATTCTGAGAAAAAGACAATGCGCATTCACAAATTACTGCTAAAGGAAATGACCCTGCCTGCCGTGGTAAAACTATCCCTTGAAACGATCTTTGCCAACATCGCTAGTTATATTGTCCCCGTTCTTATATTTAGCGTTCTGGTCTGCTTTTTAAGCTCTCCCCACATTAGCTTCTTATTTATCTTTACTATTGCACTAATCCTAAGCTTAATTAAGGTGTATTTACTCAATCTAATGAATGTAAAAATGAGTGCCGTTCTTGAGTGGAATCAAAATAGTAAAAGTATTTTTCGTTTATGTATTGGGGCGGCACTGGTCATGCTCAGCTGGCTACTTCTACTCGTTATATCAAAGGTAGTGAGACTTAATTAATGCTACACATACTTAAAAATAACGGCGAGATAGTCTCTTATCAGCTTAAACGAGTTGCAAGAAGTGTACTGCTCAGTTGTCAGGCAGCAGAAATAGAGTCATCAGAAGCCACTGCTGCTGTAAAAAGTGCCGTGAGGGCACTTCATGAATGGCTAAGAGATAAAGAGGAGGTCACGACGAGTGATATTCGCTTTCAAGTCACAAAAGCTCTCAAAGAAACCCAGCCGCAGGCAGCTGTAATATATGAAAATGCTAGAAGTTTGGAATAAGAATGAGAAAAAAGCATAAAAAACCAAAAGTCTTCGATTTCGACCTTCTTATTATTGGCAGTGGCCCCGGCGGTGGTGTAGCTGCTCATCTCGCAGCTAACGCGAATAAAAAAGTTGGCCTGATTGAACAAGGTGATCCGGGTGGCGCAAATGCCTTTTATGGCACTATCCCAACAAGAGCCCTACTCGATGCTGCTAATCAGCTGTGGCAGTTAAAAACAATTGGCAAATATGGTATTCGTTCAAGTACACAAAGTTACAATTTTCGAGCAGTACAGCTCTGGAAGCAAAAGGCAATGTATGCAACGGGAGTACTTGAGGAAAGTGATGTTTTTAGTCACGACAAAATTACCCTCATAAAAGGTCGTGCCCATTTTGTTTCCCCCTGGACGATAAGCGTTGGGATGAAGCGCTATAGTGCGAAAAAGATTATTATAGCGTCTGGTAGCGTTCCCGTTATTCCCGCCATTCCTGGTCTTAACGAAGCAGGCTTTTTAACCGTCAAGGAAGCGAGCAATCTTGAGAAGCCTCCGCGCAGCATTTTTATAATTGGTGGTGGGAAAATTGCCTATGAATATAGTCAGATTTTCAGTGCTTTCGATAGTCGTGTGCACATTGCAGAGCCTTCGGGTTCGCTGATTCATCATGCTGATGAAGAAGTGAATGATGGCGCAGTATGGGCACTTGAAGGAAAAGGAATACGCGTACACCTAGAAACACAAATTATGTCGGTAGCGATGCACGGTGGTAGAAAAATAATCAGTTTAGTTAAGAATGACCGGATGCATCGAATCGTAGTCGAACAAATACTTATCGCAGGAGAAGAGCATCCAGCCCTCGATATGGGGCTCGAGAACTGTGGCATCAGCTATGGACCAAAAGGTATTAGGGTTAATGGCTTTCTTCAGACAAACAAAAAACATATCTACGCAATTGGCAGCGTTATTGGTAAGCATAGTGAGCCACACGCAGCATCTGCAGAAGCAAGGCTAGCAATTCATAATATATACGCCAAAAAACCAATAAAATATCCCTTCGATGTCTCGCCAACTATCTATTACGGAACTCCTGAAATAGCAGTAGTTGGCAAAAATGAGCAAACCTTGCGGCAAATTTCTAAAAAATATCAGGTAGGAATAGCTCCGATTGAGCTTATCGGTAGCGCTCGCACAAATGATTATAGTGGCGGCTTCGTTAAGTTACTTACTTCAAAAGAAGGAGTAATTGAGGGTGCGGCTATCATTAGTTCACATGCCAGCGAAAACATAAGTGAGCTTTCTCTCTCTGTTAATAGCAAGATTCAGGCAAAAGCGTTGACCGCTATCCCCCACCCTTATTCATCAGAAAGTTCAGCTATACAAATCGCAGCTGCTCAGATTACTTCCGCCGACTAATAAAACCCCTTATTTCTCTCTGTACAGTTATTGCTTTTCGTGCTTAACTATGCCTAGCAAGGTTTTGTCTTCTCTTATGACCTATTAGATCTTAAGGCTCAAGGACAGACAGGGTCGTACTTGCATTTATTTATAAGAACACAAGGTAAGAAAAGTACATGGCATACAAGTTATTTATCGGAAGCCTAGCATGGGCAACCGACGACGCTTCACTCGAAGCTGCATTCGCTCCTTTCGGAACTGTTGTTAGTGCTACTGTCGTGAAAGATCGCGATAGTGGACGAAGCAAGGGATTCGGATTTGTTGAATTCGCAGACGACGCTGAAGGAAAAGCTGCTGAAGCTGCAATGAATGGCAAAGATCTTGATGGAAGAGAAATCGTTGTAAACGAAGCTCGACCACGAGAAGACAAGCCACGACGCGACTTCGGTGGTAACGGTGGCGGTGGCTATCGCGGCGGAGACGATCGCGGTGGTTCATCATTCCGTAAAAAGAGCTGGTAATTAAAAAATCCACTTAACAAAAAAGGCCTTCAGAAATGAAGGTCTTTTTTGATTATTATTTTGGTGGGGCCGGCTGGATTTGAACCAGCGACCAATCGGTTATGAGCCGACTGCTCTAACCACTGAGCTACGGCCCCACAAATAACTAGTTAATTATACCCTAGTAGAGCACAAAAGTTATAGAGTGTACTATACTATAAAAAGTTATGTACGAAAAAATAAAAAATAGCTCGCTAACTAAATCACTTTTTAATACAAAAAATCTTGGCTTGTATGTGGTGCTCTTAATTGGCTTATCGGTAACGTGGAGTACGATAAAAACAATTCAAAAAAACTATTCCTTACAGAGACAAATTGTCACACTTCAGCAATCAGTTGCAGTTCAAACACAAATGAATAAAAATGAAACGCTTCTTATTAATTATTATAGTTCTGATTCCTACCTCAGTCTTGAGGCAAGAAAATATTTCAATAAAGCGCTGCCAGGTGAAAAGCTAATTCTAGTCCCTACAGCTGTTTCAAATAAATATATTCATCAAACAGCCGTAATAAATAGCGATATTTCGAATAATAAGTCTAAGGTAATTCAAAATTGGCAGGACTGGGTTAATTTCTTTTTTCATAAAACCCCTACCTCTTGACCAATAGATGAATACAGGGTATCATACCCTTCGGTCTTAATGCGGGGTAGAGCAGTGGCAGCTCGTGTGGCTCATAACCACAAGGTCGCAGGTTCGAGTCCTGCCCCCGCGACCAAGAAAGCATCCTCAAGTATATCTTGAGGATTTTTTCTTTTTTGCTGCTTAAGTTTAAGTACGTAAACTTTTTGTGACATTTGCCCATCTTACAAGTTCCGCAACCTGTCCGGTTGGTTCACCGCGAAAATCAGTTACTTCACCAGCCTCAGTAACATTGGCCCATGGCTCATTGACCCAAACGCGCTCTCTAAGAGGTACCATCTGAAGTTCGGATGCAACTGAAACAAGATGCTCGATAGCTCGAGCAGCACCAACAACCCCATAGCCTACAAAAGCTACCGGCTTGTACTGCCATTCATTCTTAAGAAAATTAATGGCATTGAGTAGCACAGGGCTTGGTGCATGATTGTATTCTGGGGTTACCCATACATAGCCGTCAGCCTTTGCAATAATTTCGGCAAATTTCTTGGTGTGATCATTTTGGTATTGACCCATACTTGCCGGCATAGCTTCGTCTAAAAATGGAAGATTAACATCTTGCAAATCGATTAATTCAACAGTTGTGTCAGCGGGTAATACAAGTTTTTCCATATACCAATCAGTAATTTTTTTTGCTACTCTGCCTGGTCGAGTGCTTCCTATAATAATTTGAATGTGTGCCATTTTTTCCCTCTTTTCTTATTTACTATACTAAGTATAGTTACTCACTATATTTTGTAAAGTCTTTATTTTTAACGTAAAATAAATTGTAATATGGAAAAAAATAGCGCCAACTCTCCTGACTGTATCCTCTATACCCTTTCAACCCTCGGAGATAAATGGTCTCTCTTAATAGTTAGAGAAATGACAGAATGTCCTCAAAGTTTTAGCGATCTTGAGGCTGCACTAAATGGAATAAGCCCTCGTACGCTATCTATGCGCCTCAACAAACTGCTTTCGGATAAGATTATTAATAAAAATCTCTACTGTGAGCACCCGCCACGATACCAGTATTCTCTTACAGAAAAGGGCACTGATTTAAAAAACATCCTTCGAGATATGTCAGTGTGGGGAAAAAAGTACGTCTAACCGATCTTTGACTCAATCACTTTGAGCATACCGTCTAGTGTTTCGCTTCTCATGAGTTGATCACGAAACAAACTGGCATTTTCAATGCCATGAACATAAACTTTTGCCATTCGCTTCAACCCCTGCCAATTGCGTTCTCTGTTTTGATAGGTTTCTTGAAAAAGTTCAATGTGTTTTTTGAAAAGCTTAAGCCGATCTTTTTCAGATGTTTCGACCCATGGAGATTTTTTGGAAAAAATGTAAGGATCAGTAAAAATTGCACGCCCAATCATAATGCCGTCTAGCTTATATTTCTTTGCGAGCATTTCTCCGTGCTCCCTACTCTCTACGTCCCCGTTGCCCACTATAAGTGTCGTAGGGGCTACCCTGTCTCGAATCTTTGCAATCGCTGCTATGTCTTCCCAGCGAGCAGGTACTTTACTCATTTCTTTTGTCGTGCGGCCATGCACACTCAGCATATCTATTCCCTGTTTTAAAATAAGCTCAGGCCAAGAGAAATCGACCTCATTCCAGCCAGTACGAATCTTCACACTCACTGGAACGCGTCCATTTACTCCTTTTTTTACTGCAGCAATAATTGCAATCGCGAGATCACGATCATTAATGAGTGCTGAACAACAACCATTTTTAACAATCGTCTTGTCGGGGCAACCCATATTGATATCTATTCCATCAAAACCCATGGCAACGAGTTCTGCTGCCGTCTTCTCGTAATTCGCTGGTACTTTACCCCAAATTTGTGCCACTACCGGCTTTTCCTTTTGAGTGAGTGCCACTTTATGAATGAGCCGAGGCCTTCCCTTACTTTGCAATCCATCAACATTTACAAATTCTGTAAAGAATAAATCAGGCTTAGCACAGTCGGCAATCACCTGCCTGAACACGGTATCGGTGACATCATCCATAGGAGCAAGAACAAAAAAGGGCTTTTTAAGATTTAGCATCATTTATTTGTATTTTAAATCGGTGAGTAGCTTAGGAACAAAAGAATATTTATTCTTTGCCTCTTCAATTTGTTTTCGATGAAATTGTTCACGATTAAAAAGACTGATGTACGCTTTCTCGGCTGTATCAACGTATTCTTGATCTGTCATAGCTTTCACTATTTTCATTTTTTCCGATTGCATAGCGTCATAAGAATTCGGGCTATGTTTATCTACTGGTTGTGGCCAACTTCCAGCACGCAAGCTTTCGTCAAACAATAGATAGTCAGCAAGAACGTGTGCTGTGAAGCGAAACTTACGTATACTCGGATTAACCTTAAAAAACATCGAGCCATCTTCATTTCGTTGGCGTTTTTCAACCCATGTGGGATTTAGAAGAACAGTTCTACAGATTTCAGCAGCGGCAATAATACCAACGCTTTTTCCAATAATTTTTTTTACGTATTTTGGATTAAAATCTGTTTTTCTCTCTTGCGAAAGCAGGAAGTGTTTATCTATTAAATCAGTAACGCTATGCTGCGCAAGCTTAGCTTCTTCTCGACTGAAGGGTACAAACTGCTGTCCACTTTCTAAAAAGAACAGTTCCGGTGATACTTTATCTGACTCAAATGCTTCATTGACGGCTAAAGAGCCCAAATCATTAGGAACCAGAAACAATTCTTCGCTTTTATTAAATTCTGAGTTCGTCATCAAAAATACTTTCCTAGTTTAATCTTTAAAAAGCTCTAGAATTTTTTGTTGAACTTTATTAAGTTTTACTCTTTTTTTAGCCTCGCTGCCCTTACCGCCAATTTCTTTATCGTAATCTTTAAATGCACTCGCAGACATTGAAATCGCATCCGCTCGTGACATACCACTTGCAACAAGTTCATCTACACCAAATGCTTTTTCAAAATGTTTTTTAGCAGCCATGTTCGCTGTGTTATACCGCATCATAGGCTCACCATATTTGAAATTATCTTGCTTTACTCTTCCTTCGGCCATATTACGATTTGAAATTTCAAAATTGGCACTAATAAGATTTTTAGCTCTCTTTTTCAAAGATACGCTTGGCCCATCCTCAAAACTTAATACAGTTGGCTCAGTTTCAGTTTGATTGTTATCCACATCAGCAGCTTGTAATCCATAAAAACCACAGCCGCAAATGATTTCAGCTTGCATATCTATAGGTAATTTACTCAGTGGTGTTTTTTCATAAGGGGCTGCATCAAAAAGAGAGTCCATATTTGTTGGTGCTAGGTTTCTTGTTTTTCTCATAGGTGTTATTATATCACACTTATGCTTAATTGTCTAGTATATGCTACTCCCAGCTAAATACACGGAAGGCTATAAGGTAAATGATCACCGACCAACCAAGCAGTAGCCCCATTTGCGGCAGAACATCCAAGAAACCCTTACCTTCTGTTACGATGAGGCGAATGCCATCAACTACCGGTGTGAGCGGTAGATAACCTGACACTGTCTGTAGCCATTCAGGCATCAGATATCGGGGAAAGAATGTACCTGACAAAAAGAGCATCGGGAAAGTAACAAGGTTACTGAGCGGCGCTGCTTGGCGTTCATTCTTCGCCCAGCCCCCAAGCGCAAGGCCAATACCATATATCGTAAAAATGCTTAGCAGT
>CAIRQE010000052.1 GCA_903880655.1 uncultured bacterium | reverse complement strand
TAAGTTTTATGCACTTATTAAGTGCATAAAACACGTAGATGGCAGTTTTTTCAAAAACACTTATACTCAAAACCTTAATCAAATCGATGTATAACGCACCATGAGTGAACTTAAAAAACATTTTGCTGTGATTGGGAATCCTATTCACCATAGCTTATCCCCCCAAATACATGCTGCATTTGCCAAAGAAGCAGGGCTTCTTATCGATTATGAAGCAGTGTTATCGCCGCTCGATCAATTTAAACAAACAGTGCAAACACTCATCACAAAAAAATTAAATGGGGCTAATGTCACGCTACCGTTTAAAAAAGAAGCTTATGAATTAGCAAACTCGCATTCTAATCACGCGAAAATCGCTGAAGCTGTCAATACAATCGAATTTAAAGAAGGTGAAATTATCGGACATAACACCGACGGCATTGGATTAGTGAGAGATCTCGAACAAAACCTTCATGTAAATTTAAATAGTAAGAAAATTTTACTCATTGGTGCAGGCGGAGCTGCTGAGGGTGTGATTTATTCTATCCTAGAAAAAAAACCAACTGAACTCACGCTTACCAATCGCACTATTGAAAAATCAAACGTGATTCAAAATAAAATGCACGCGCATGCAAAAAGTTTTAATGTGAACCTAAATGTCATTGAAATGACAAAATTACCACATCACTATTTTGATGTAATTATCAATGCAACCTCAGCGAGTCTAAACGATGTTAATCTTCATATAGTTGATCAAGTCTTTCATAAGGGCTCTTTAGCCTATGACATGATGTATGGCAAAGAAACAACTTTCATTAAACAAGCTAAATCACAAGCCTCTCAAACATCGGATGGTATAGGTATGCTTGTTGAACAAGCAGCAGAAGCTTTTTATATTTGGCATCACATCAAACCACAAACAAAAGCTGTCATAGATCTTTTAAGAAAAAATTAATTGCGTCAAAGATTAACAAATTTATTGTGGAGCAATCGTTCTTTTAAAGGAAAAATTTTTTCTAGTTTATTTCTTTTGTTTTTTTTCTATCAGCTTTGGGTCTTGCTGCACATCATTTTATGGACAGTTGTGAATCCAAGCGAGAGTGCATTTATGGAAACAAGATTAGAGCATCTGCAAGAGAAGGATGAGAAAGCAACTTTGCGACATCAGTGGGTGAATTACAACCAAGTTTCCATGCATATAAAACAAGCAGTCATTGCTGCTGAAGACGCTAAGTTTATTGATCACGAAGGTTTTGATTGGGAAGGCATTGAAAAAGCTTATGAAAAAAATAAGCGACGTAAAAAAATTGTAGCAGGCGGCTCTACCATCAGTCAGCAACTCGCTAAAAACTTATTCTTATCAAACCAAAGAACCCCTTGGAGAAAAGCTGAAGAAACAATCATCACGCTGATGCTTGAAACAATTTTAAGTAAAAAAAGAATTCTAGAAATTTATTTAAACGTAATTGAGTGGGGAAATAATGTGTATGGCATTGAAGCAGCGTCACTTCATTACTTTTCAACGCACGCAAAAGATGTGAATAGTTTTCAGTCAGCCAAATTAGCCTCCATGATTCCAAATCCCAAATATTATGAGCGTCATCAAGACAGTTCTGGATTAATTGAGCGAAGCGGAATTATTTTGTCCCGCATGAGCGGAGCCTCAGTACCTTAAATTATTTTAGATAAGGCCTTAAATATTTACCTGTATAACTTTTTTTATTATTAGCCACCTCCTCAGGTGTACCTTCTGCGATGATCTCGCCACCGCCATCCCCACCCTCAGGACCTAAATCAATAACCCAATCTGCAGGTTTAATCCC
>CAIRQE010000051.1 GCA_903880655.1 uncultured bacterium | reverse complement strand
TGTTCTTATTGTTATATTATTTGGTTATTATTAAATGTAAATTTATTTATAAGATATATTGATAACAATGAAAAATAACTCTAAAATAAAATTACCTATTCATCGTAATGCGGGTACCGTTCAATGGATCCTTATTCATGATTTTTAAATCCACGCCATCGAAGGTAATAGAAAAATGATCACCTGATACCGTTCTAGGAAATGCAAATCTACCCGCTTGGTGATTCCGTCCAAAAGGTACTTCTTTTGCGTCAAGCCGGTATTCCTTGCATATGAAAGTGCTACAATGGGCCAGAACTTTGGTCCGCCTTCAACGGCAACGAACGTGGCAGCGGTGCAAGCCGACCTTCATGTTCGTCGTTGTAGCGACCCTGCCTTGACTGTTGCTCAGGCTGCCCTAAGAGAAGTCGAGTAAGAGACCGGCGTTAAAGCACAAATAATTCGTTACCTTGGTGATTATACGAGACTTTCTGAAGAGAATGATGGAACAACAGTTATTAAAACTATAAAAATTTATTTATTGAAACAAATCGGCTACATCGAAAAAGTTCATGATGAAAAAAGTGAGTGGGTAGACATTCACGATGCAATAAATAATATGCACTTTGAGCAAGAAGTTTATTTTTTGAATCAAATACTATCGTCATAAACACCCGAAGGATTTAGGCAAAGCACTATAAAAATAAGTTGTTTTATAGCGTTTTTAGGAAGTTGCCAAACTCAAGCGGAGAATCAACGGTATGCACATTTTCCGGCTGTGAAAGATATGGTAAAATTGCTGCCCGCGTTTCTGGAGGGCCCACGAGTACAACTATGCCCGCACCCATATCAAGCATCTCGACGTCGTTAATGGCGTTGCCAGCAATAAGCAAATTATCCTTAGGAATCTTAAGGTGTCTCGCCACATAATCAACGGCAAGACCTTTATTTGTATTATTTTTCACAAATTCCATATTACTATCCTGAAAAATAATATTTGTATCGGTTCTCGTAAAAGCTAGTTTAAGGTTTTCAACCTTAATAAAATCCTTAAGTCGCAAAGTCACATTAGTAAGTTTTTCCTTCAGCAGTCGTTCCTCAAACTCGCCAATTGATGAAGTAGTTACTTCAGCATAATGTCCTCTTTTTTCAGTTTCTTCTTGCACGTGTCGTTCATCTACGCACCACACTTGTACTTTCCTAGATACATCTATTGGGTTGTACCAAGCCAATCTAAATAGATCTATGTTTGATCGAGTAAAATCTGTAATATGATCTATTTCTCGCTCATTAAAGTATTCACCAAAATGTACTTTTCCTTCCCGGTCAACAATCTTCGTGCCGTGCTCAACGATGATTAAGGCCTCAGGAGAGATTACTATATCAAAAGCATCTCCTAGTGCTTCTTTAAGTCTTGTATACCCTCTACCAGTAGATACGGTCGTTATGTAACCTTTTTTATGTAAGTGTTCTATTCCCTCTATTACACTTTTAGGCACAATCCCTTTTTCAGCGATTGTTCCATCTATATCAAATAGTGCTAATTTTGTTTTTATGCTCATGCTACTATGATACAATTTCTGTTTTAAAAAACCTATCGATTGGCGATAGTCATAATCAATTTGCTATAGTCAATATATGAAAGAAATCCTGACACTCGTATTGATTGCCCTCTCGATTGGCCTCGATAACTTTGCCTCTTCAATTGCTATTGGCTTAAGTGGAATCAAGCAACGAGACAAAATAAAAATAGCAGTGACCTTCGGAGCGTTTGAAACCCTTATGCCCATAATTGGCTTATTCGCGGGTAAGCAGGCAGCAAGTTTTCTGGGTACCAAAGCACACATATTAGGCGCAACCCTGCTCGTACTCACTGGGCTCTATATTCTTATAGAAGGGCTTAGAAAAACAAATGCCCATGAGGCAGTTGTTGCGACAAAGGGAGCTGGACGGCTCTTGCTCGCTGGCCTAGCAATAAGCATAGATAACCTTATCGTCGGATTCAGTCTTGGTACCAAAAAATTATCCATTCCTCTGGCTATCATAATTATTGGAGTAACGAGCGTTACCTTAGCAATCGCGGGTATGGAAGTCGGTAAACGATTAAGTACAAAAACTGAAGGCTCAAGCGAATACCTCAGCGGCATTATCTTAATTGTCATTGGTCTTCTTATTGGCTTTGGTATTCTTTAGTTTAGGTCTTTTTTATTCTTTTTCTCGGAACAATGATTAGTAGCGTGAACGCTACATTTATAAGCATCACATAAAATGCAAAACTGTAATTTACGAATTCCCAGTGTTTGACTGTCAGCACTGCGACGAGTGAGCTTACGATTGCAAAGAAATAAGTTTTCCACGATTCGGTTGCAGGATCCGTATAGCATTTGGTAAGTGTTGGGATAGAAGCGAAAAAATCCGTAAATATACCCAGCCACAAAGCAGCAAGAGGATGGTGAGTGAACAAAAGAAGTCCGATACCGACTAAAGAGATTGCACCACAGACATAATCAAATTTTGTTAATTTCCAGTACCCTTTCTTATCCCTGAAGGAAACAAGAAAAATTGTCAGCGGCAACACCACCTGCATAGTGGTATAGAGCACCTGGATGCCGCCGTTAAGCTGACGTTGCGAAGCAAGCGTCACAAGGGCTGCGAGTGCCCAGAGCGACCATGAAACACGGTTTGGCTTTGTCTTACCTTTCCAGGTATCAATGATATAGCCACCGTAGCCAATAACGGCAAAGAACAAGGACAAATAAATAAAGTTTTGGTTTATCATATAATCTCTTTTAATTGTAACAATAAATAAAGAGACTTTCCCATAGTATAGTAAATCGCTTTTGCTACTATAGATATATGCTCAAAAAACTAGCCAAACAAACTCTAGCGAAACTATCTCCTAATAGTTACAAGACACTTAATTGGATTGAAATAAATAAGGATAAAACACTTCATAATATTGAGATAGCCAAAACCTTTTCAGGTCAAAAAAATATCATCGCTGTTCTTAAGGCAAATGCCTACGGGCATGGCATTGTCGCGCTTTCAAAAATTTTAAATGAATCGGATTGCAGTTTCATTGCAGTCGATGGCTATTTTGAAGCTTCCAAAATTCTTGATATAACGAATCATAAAATTCTTGTGATGGGCTATATCTTAAAAGAGAATATTCATTTGCTTAATACTAAGCGCTGTTCATATGTTGTACAGGATGAAGCAACCCTTGTAGCTCTTGGCGAAACAGGTAAACGCGTCAATATCCATGTTGAACTTAATACCGGAATGAACCGTCTTGGACTAAGCGAACCTGAACTTGATTCATATCTTATGACTCTGAAGCAATTCCCTAACCTTCATCTTGAAGGCATCATGTCGCATCTTGCTGACGCTGACAACAATGACGACTACTACACTGTTCATCAAGTAAAATTATTTGATGCAATGGTGGAAAAAATTCTTAAAAAGAGTTTCACGCCTTCGTTTATTCACCTCGGTCAAACGGCAGGAGGAATCAAAGAAAAAAGTTCCTACACCAACACTATGCGACTTGGCATCGGTTTATATGGGTTGAACCCACTTACTAAAAAAGATGGATCTTTTTACAAGCTAAGTTCACTCGAGCCAATTTTAGAATTTAAAACAACTATCATTAAGATTATTGATCTCAAAAAGGGAGAAAAAATTAGTTATGGTGGCACGTACGTAACTACTAAAAATTCCACCATTGCCGTAGTACCTATCGGCTATTACGAAGGAGTTCCAAGAGCACTCAGCAGTAGCGGCTTTTTATCTGACGGCAAAAAAACGTTCCCGATTCGCGGCCGCGTTTGTATGAATCACTGCATGATAGACATCACTGGTGAAGATTATAAGGTTGGCGATAACCTCACCTTCGTTTCAAGTGACAAAATAATGCCAACTTCTGTTGAGCAGATATGTCTAAAAAATAAGTTATTTAACTACTCTTTTGTTACTGGTTTTTCTGAGAGCCTCAAAAGAATTATTGTTTAGACTCTTTAAAAGATCTAATATCTACAAGTAATTTTTCTGCATCATCAGTTGCAATTTCAATCATATCTTCTAAATGAGCTAGCTTTGCATAGAGTAGAAAATCGAGATGTTCTAGATTTTTTAGATTATTATTTTGTTGTTCCATTGGAATAATTATATGGCTAAAATACAATGTCGCAAGCATGAGCACTGTCAGATTAATTAAAATAGTGTATAAATAGTATATGGAAAAGCATGACATTCTTAAGGACGATACTAAAGTCGATAAAATTATAGATAACGAGTGGGAAGATTTTTCAGACGTAGAATTACCGGAAATACCACCTAATATTATTTTGGGCCAAGAATAATTCTTTACTTACTTGGAGCACTGTTCCAGTTTTGCCCAAGTATAACAACGAAGTCAGCACTCGTATAGTTTTGTGCCTCTTTTGCTTGAGTAGACAAATCCGATAACTGAACAACTGAACCAGGGAAATAGTTCTTGAGACCTGCGAGGGTGGCAGGTTTTTTACCATCCGACATATCGACAATCATAGTTCCGCTGTATTTACTTCCAGCGCTTCCTACATTTGCGACAGTGTATCCTGCTGCAGTAATCTTGTCTCCTTCAACTGAAGCAATCCCCGTCTTATCACTACCGTTTAGAATTACTACATTCGCCCCTTCTCTTACAACTGGATTTTTTGAAGTAAGCTGCTCGTAGTATTGAGTAAGTGCAGTAAAGTTATCGACACCTAAGGATGGAACGAGTGCATCCTGGCCTGAAGCAGGATCAACATGACCTATAAGTAGCGGATTATCACCAGCATAGCTAAAGCCTTCAGACTGAATGGCATTCAGGTCAATCGGCTTAGTAATTTGCGCAAGTCGCAGCACATTATTAAGCGTCATATCAGTTTGTACGTTATTACTAAATGCGCTGAAGAGGCTTGTTATTTTAATTGGGTTAGTGACTACACCAGTACTTTTTGCTTTTTCTGCTAACGCAACTAACATCAATCTTTGGTTTTGGGTGCGGGCAAAGTCACTTAACTCGTAGCCGTACGAACCGTAGGCATCGCCTCGTGCTCGGGCAAGATCAAGCGCCTGCTGACCATTTAAGGTATGCCAGCCATTAGATAACTTAACGAGTGGACCGTTTGTCGTAAAATCTATGCTCGGATCATATAGGCCACGTGGATCAGAGCTTTGAATATTTACTGAAATCCCGCCGACTGCATTAGCTGCATCGCGAAGCGCGGCATAATCAATTAGTACATAATAATTAATAGGAATGCCTAGCTGTGTTTGGATAATTTGTTCTAGCTGTCCCATGCCGTTGGACGGATAACCAGGAGAGCTGAAATCAGAAACTGTTATAGCAGCGTTAATCTTTTGATGTCCCATAGTTGGAATGTCTACCCAAAGATCACGCGGGATGCTAAGCATGAAGGCATTATGCGTCGTCGTATCAATACTCACAATCATAATAGAGTCAGTTAAATCAGCACCATTGTGCCCAACATCATCAGCTGAATTACCGGCCAGAAGAATATTGACACGACCTGACGACTCCCCTTTAAGCGGTTGGGTATTTAAAAAAGCTGAAGCATCTGAAAAAAGATTACCATGTACCACTTTATCGAGCTTTGAAAGTAAATTTGCTCCAAAAACCGCCACTATAACTCCAAGGATTAAAAGAATTGAAAGGATAGTCGATACTACCTTTTTCTTTTTAGACCATTTCTTTTTTTCTTTTTTTTCCTTCTTTTCTCTTTTAGTCTTTTTTATGGGTAAAATCGAAGGTTTCCTGGTGCTATCTTTTTCATCTAGATAAGCAGGAAGAGACCTATTGACGAGTGAAGGCTCATTTAAGTTGATCTTTCCCATTGGTTTTATCTCAATAGGAAGAGGTTTGGGTAATTCCTTTGCAGGCCTTGGCATACTTGGTTGAGACGTAGTAAGTTTTGGCTTAGCTGTCTGTGCGCCTCGGTAACGAGATCGGATATCTTCTATATTTCTACGTGGTTTTTGATTACTATCCATGAACACCTTATTATACTAGATTTTCGACCCGAAGGCATTTTAAAATTTACATAAATCATTGTCTGAGAGGTTTCAAAAACTTCCTTTTACTCCCTGCTATTATTGTTTATTTATTTGAAAATACGATCACACATTTTTTTGCTATACTGTCTTTACATGAGTTGGTTTCGTCCTACAACAGCACTAGATAAAATTTTTGAGGTTGGGCTTTTACTTAAAGGTATTGACGGAACACTTGAGCTGCTCGGCGGCTTCTTGCTACTATTTCTGACACCCGAACGCCTCCAACATTACCTTCATGCAATTACACAGGAAACTGTTTCCGGTGAAAAGCCATCTAAAATCCTCGGATTACTATTTCACTCCGTCGATTCCTTAAGTACTGGAAGTCGCGTTTTTCTCATCGTCTATTTGTGGGTGCATGCAGCCATAAAACTAATTGCAGTTATTGGAATTTTAAAAAATAAGCTCTGGGCCTACCCTTTCTCACTTATAACACTCGGGGTTCTCACTCTTTTTCAAGTAATTAGCATCATTCATAAGGTCAGTCTCGGCATGATAGTCCTCACCATCTTTGATATCTTTATTCTGTGGCTTATTTGGCGAGAATACGGAAAAGCAAAGATTGAGCTTGGTGCTAAAATACAAAAAACAGAAGACTAATTACATCTGTTGTAGTATAATCATTTAAGTATTTTTAAGGGAAAAATATGCACCCGTAGCTCAGCGGATTAGAGCATCTGTCTTCGGAACAGAGGGTCGGCGGTTCGAATCCGTCCGGGTGTACCATCCTAGTTATTGAGCCTCACGAAGGCTCTTTTTTTATTTGTACCGTTGCCGCATTGTATAGATGTTTTTTATATAACTACTCTGCAGCCCCACGATGTATGGCAAGTTGATCTTTATGCTCGCGCTTGAAGGACCACACACCAATTACTGCCATGAGGGGTGCTGCAAAGTATCCCAGAGCAACGTACCCGAGACCAATGAGCAGCATTAGTGAAAGACCCTAATACGGAAATACTACAAAGGCTAGCACCGTAAATAGTAGAAGCAAGAAACCGATTGAAAGCTCTTCTTTAGTGGACAGTAGTGCAGATCTATACGACTGAATTGTAAAGAAAAGCGCCCACTTGGGACGCTTTCCAAAAAGATGAACTTTGTATTATCTAGAGATTTTAAAACCGTTCTTCTTTGTGTATCGAGCTGCTGCAAGAAGACCTAAGCTTCCGGCAGTTGTTATAACTAGTGCAAGCGCTGGGTGATTTACTAGTTGCGCAAAACCAGTATCTGGAGTCTTTGCAGTAGTAGAAGTTGATGAGCTGCCAGAACCTGAGCCGGAGCCTGAGCCGGAGCCTGAGCCGGAGCCAGAACCTGATCCAGAACCAGTTCCCGTAGTTGGGAAGGTTCCGTTATTTCCAGGAGTTGTTGCTAGTAGGCTAAAAGTTCCAGGAGTAAAGGTAGTAGCCGCAAGTGTATTTGTCGCATCCGGAATAAGTACATATGAATTAGCACTTAAAACAAGGGAAGATAGTGTTGCCGTTGAATGTGCTGCACTACTAGTCACTACGAACTGACCACCATTGCCGATATACGACTCGGTATAGTTTGTTCCCTTACTAAAATTTCCACTATTTGGGACCGTTCCAACTAACGCAACTACAGCTCCGGTATCAGCCTTGATAGTCCATCCAAGACCTAGCGAACCACCAGCGCTTAAATCAATTCCATAATTTTTTCCAAACTCTACTGTTGTATATGCAGCATTTGCTGGTGTAGTTGAGTTCATGACAGTTTTTACGTCTGTTGGAGATAGAAGTGTTGGCACAGAGGGCTGATTTGAGCCAGTGTATTGTATAACAACAGGGCCAGTTATGGATGAATGTGCGCCTACTGTAGTCAGCACATCTGGAACATCAAGCGTTACCGATCCTGCATCAGTCAGGCCACCAATAATAAGTGAAGAGGTAGCTTTATCAGATTTAATTAATCCACCAGATGCCAAATTAAAAGGTGTGGTACCGGCACTATTTATAGTTACATTTCCGGAGACTAGTTCCACGCCAGCTGGCGCATCTGCTCCACTAAATGTCCCTGAAGTAGATAAGTTGTTAGAGCCAACATCAAACACAAGAGTCGCTCCATTTTGAAATCCTGAATTTATATTAGAGTTATCGTAAGTTGACGAACTATTTGACCAGTTAGTAGTTGTGGTTATAGCTCCAGTTGCTGCCGAATTTTGTCCGGAACCGGCGCCTGCTAGGCTCGAGCTCGTTCCTGCCCAATAATACGTTGTACCAGCCGCATGCACCGATGATGCGAATCCAATTAAAGAAAGGCCTAGTGAACTAATAGCCAAAGAAGCTAGCTCAATAGACCGCTTAATATTTACTTTTTTCATTTTTTTACCCTTTTTTATTTGTTTACTTTGTTTAGTTTTAGTAATCCTGAATTGAACTATGCGCTATACAACCAGCTTCGTCAATAGTTTATCCACAGCTTTTTTGCTACTACTTTTTTTCAGTTTTTGCGCTTGAATGTTTCAGTGTTTTTTTAAGTACTTCCATAAGACTCTCGGCGTGCTCGCGACTCATTCCGATTCTTGAAACTGCCATCGGTTGGTTATTAGACCCGAGTCCCTGTAGGAAGTTAATAACAACACCGTATTTATTAGCATTAATATGAATCATATCGCTATAGAGGATTCGTGCATCATTTTGAGAAATATAGGCAGTTTGCTGTATACCATTCTCATCTGACACTAAACTACTGACGCCAGTTCTTTCTTGATCAAATCCGGCCAATTCCCACATCTTGAGCGCTTCATCTTCTTTTAAGGCAAAGTGAGAAATAAGAAGGAGCACTATATCTTCACTTGGTTGGTTTTTTCCGGCTTCAATAGCGACGAGTTCGCTTGTATCAACCTCAACCGCACCTGAAACATCCGCAATGGACTCTTTCGCTTTTTGACGCATATCCTTTAGTTGTTTTCCGAAATCGGAAAATGGTGCCTTGTCCATAGCGTCTCCTTTTAACTATCTATCTATATAATACGTAGAAGCAGTAGGCGGGGCAAGTAAAAACATCGTATAATACAGCTAATTATGAATATTCTTGATGATCTTTCGCTTGCTCGATACACCACCATGCACATAGGTGGACCGGCCCATGAGATTATTGAGGTCTTCAATGAGTCTGATGTACCGGAAGCCGTTAGCTACGCTCGTAACAAAAATTATCCTTTGCTCGTCATTGGCCAAGGATCAAATCTTATCTTCAGTGATAAAGGATTCGATGGTTGTGTCGTCATAAATAAGATAAGTGGGCTGAGTATTAATAAGATAAGTGGGCAAGTAAAAGTTGGCGGCGGCGTTTCATGGCATGAGCTGGTTGTAAAAACAGTTGAAGCAGGCCTTATTGGCATCGAGGCGATGGCTATGATTCCCGGAACCTGTGGCGCGACACCCGTTAATAATATTGGTGCCTACGGTCAAGAGCTCAAAGATGTTTTTCTGTCACTGCGCGCCTATGACACACAAACAAATCAATTTATCGTCATGAAAAAAATCGAATGCCAGTTTGGCTATCGGAGCAGTCGGTTTAAAGATAAAGAACACGGCAGATACATAATTACTGAAATGACACTACAACTCCATCAAACTCCGCCAGCATATAGCGCTCCGGATTATCCTTCTCTTATTGAACGCCTGCGAGGAAAGGAGCTCAAAACGCCTACACCACGACAGGTCATGGAAACTGTTATGGAAATTCGCTCTGAAAAATTACCCGATCCATCAAAGCTTGCTAGCGTTGGTTCCTTCTTCAAGAATCCAATTATTTCAAATAATAAGGTTGATCAATTACTTCGCCAGTATCCAGACATGCCACATTTTCCACAAAAAGATGGAGCGATGACGAAACTTTCTGGCGGCTGGCTAATAGAAAAAGCGGGCTTAAAAGGAATACACAAGAACGGCATCTGGGTCTACGAAGGCTCAGCCCTTGTGCTTGTAAATGAGCATAGCGCAAGTTTTAAAGATTTATGGAGCATGGTTACCCTCATCCAATCAACCGTCAGTGCTACATTTGGTATAACTCTAGAACCGGAACCAGAACTGTTTGTATGAACGTAAAAGATATTGCGACTAAAGAAGCTTTTTTAAAAAAAGTAAAAAGACTACTACCTGCTATTTCTAAGGAAGAGATTTCCCTTATTTCTCGCTCCTACGATTTTGCAAAAGCTGCTCACGGGGGACAAATGCGAGCCAGCGGCACCGCTTACTTTGAAGATCATTGCCTGCATGTCGCTGATCATGTGCTCGATCTTGGCATGGATACACCCCTGGTTTGTGCTGCCCTTTTGCACGATACAATTGAGGACACAAAAACCACCGCAAAAGATCTCCAAAAAGAATTTGGTGCAGAAATAACCTACTTAGTCGAAGGAGTAAGTAAGCTTGGAAAGATTAAGTATCATGGTAATGAACGACACGTAGAAAGTCTCAGAAAGTTTTTTGTATCAGTTGCGCAGGATGCACGAGTCGTTATTTTGAAGCTAGCCGATCGCTGGCACAATCTTGAAACCCTGCAGTATTTGCCCGAAGAAAAGCAACAACGCATTGCACTGGAAAGTATCATGATTCACGCCCCACTGGCATCCCGCATGGGTATGGGTAAACTTGTCAGTACCATTAATGATTTATCCTTTCCTTATGCCTACCCTGAAGAGTACAAAAAAACAAAGAAAATAATGGACGGCATGATTAGTAATGCTGATGTATCAATTCAAAAAATGCATCGCAGCCTGAGTGCGGATTTGCATAATACCCTGCACTATTTACCACAAATTGATGAACGCATTAAGGGAACGTATAGCTTGTACAAAAAACTAGTGAGAAAAAAATGGAATACCGAATCTATTTACGACCTCGTGGCTATTCGAGCAATAGTAAATAATGTTTCCGATTGCTACCAGGCACTTGGTACCATCCATAGCCACTGGAGACCAGTACCAGGCCGCGTAAAAGACTATATTGCAGTTCCTAAGCCCAACGGCTACCAAAGCCTTCATACCGCCGTCTTTAGTGGCGATGGGCCCATTGTTGAAATACAAATTCGCACACAAGCCATGCATGACTTTAATGAGTACGGAATCGCCTCGCATCACAGCTATAAAAATAACCGGGTGCAAAAAGGCTCAGACAAAGAAAGCTTTGCCTGGATTGAACAGCTTCGCGAGTTGCAAAAAACAGACCTTAGCACTAATGACTATTTAACGCAGCTTAAAACAGACTTCTTCCAGGATAGAATTTTCGTGTTTACGCCAAAAGGTGACGTGATTGATCTTCCTGCTGGTGCTACCATTTTAGACTTTGCCTATGCGGTACATGGAAAAATTGGTGAGCATGCCGGTGGTGGAAGAATTAACGGAAAATTCATGGCGCTCAAGACACCGCTCATTAGTGAGCAGATTGTTGAAATCGTAACAAACCCTAAGGCTCGGCCTTCAGATAAGTGGCTGGAGATGTGCATCACTTCGAGTGCACTTACTAGTATTCGACGACAGCTCAAAAAGCAACGACAGGCAATTTAGTTTTTTGTAGGTAGCGGGAAGTTATGAGCGTAGTCGGCAACTTCACGCTTAATTTGAGCTAATTTCTCTTCGTTATCCACATTTTGCAGTACGGTTATTATCCAGCCGGCAAGATGTTCCATATCTGCTTCCTTAAAACCACGGGTGGTGATGGCTGGTGTGCCAATGCGAATACCACTCGGTTTAAAAGGTGGCAAAGTGTCATTTGGGATAACATTCTTGTTTGTCGTAAGCCCTGCTTTATCCAGCGCTTTTTCCGCTACGTCGCCATCTATGCCAAAAGAAGAATACACATCTATTAGTACAAGGTGGTTATCGGTACCATTAGTAATGAGTTTGGCATTTTGCGCCATCAAATGTTCTGCGAGTTTTTTTGCATTGGCAACGGTTTGACGAGCGTAGGCTTTAAATTCATCAGTCTGGGCTTCCTTAAAAGCAACTGCCTTTGCAAGAATAGTATTCATATGCGGGCCACCTTGAAGTCCAGGAAAGACTGTTCGATCAATAAGCGTTGGAAGATTTTCAATTGTTTGATCAACCGCGCGCAGGGGATTACCAACAATTCCTTTTGTCAAAATTAATCCGCCCCGTGGGCCACGAAGTGTCTTATGGGTGGTTGAGGTCATCACATGGAAACCTGCATCGAATGGATTTTTCATAACGCCTGCCGCAATAAGTCCCGCAATGTGGGCAATGTCTGCCATAAGTACTGCACCTACTTCTCTGCCAATTGCAGCAAATGCTTCATAGTCTAATTCTCTTGGGAATGAGGAATAACCAGCAAGAATGATCTTCGGCTTATGCTTCAAAGCAAGTTCACGCATCTGCGCGAAATCTATTTCACCTGTTTCAATATCCTTTAGCTTATAGCGAATAAAATTAAACTGCTTGGATAAAACCGTAACAGGATGCCCGTGTGTTAAATGACCGCCGTGACTTAAGTCCATGGCAAGCACGGTGTCACCCGGCTTCAGCCAAGAATAGTAGACTGCTTCGTTTGCCTGTGCTCCTGAATGTGGCTGCACATTGGCGTGGTCTGCACCAAAAAGCTGTTTGGCGGATTCAATAGCAATTGTTTCTACTTTATCGGTATTTTCCTGCCCACCATAGTAACGACGTCCGGGATAGCCTTCAGAATATTTATTAGTATAGATACTACCGAGCGCCGTCAACACATCTTCCGATACATAGTTTTCTGAAGGAATAAGTTCAAGGCCATCTCGCTGGCGCAATTCTTCCGCTTTAATCAGGTCTTCAAGTTGTTTATTGTGTAACATATGTGTTCTAGTATAGCGTACAAAGTATAATTTGACATTTATTACCTCGATTGATATATTTTCGTTACACATGACGACTAACAATACAAAAATTGGACAGTTAATATCTAAAATTAGACAAGAACGCGGACTTACTCAAGCAGAATTTGCTAAACGGCTCAAAACAAGTCAATCAGCCATAAACCGGATTGAACAGGGAAAACAAAACCTGAGCATTGAAACTATCTCACGAATCTCAGCCGCACTCGGACGAGATATAGTCACTATTAATCCTCAATCACTCAGCTTTGAAATTACTGGTGGCAAAGAACTGCATGGTGAACTCACCATGAAAACATCAAAGAACGCATCAGTTGCTCTTCTGGCTGCAGCGCTCTTAAACAAAGGGACGACAGTTCTTGAAAATGTTCCCAAAATTGAAGAAATTGCTCGCCTCATTGAAGTACTCCTAAGTATTGGTGTACAAGTTAAATGGATTAAAGGTAGGGATCTTGAAATTAAGCCGCCTGCTCGTTTGAAGCTCGAGGAAATGAACAGTGTATCTGCTAAAAAAACTCGCAGCATTATCATGTTCATGGGTCCGCTCATGCACCGTTATAAAGAATTTAATTTGCCCTACGCCGGTGGTTGTCATCTCGGCAAGCGAACCATCGCTGCTCATCAATTTGCACTTGAACAATTCGGTCTTTCCATTCAAACGGTAACCGGTAAATACAAAGTATCAGTAACTAAGAAAAAACCCGGAACGGTCACGATGTATGAAATGGGCGATACGGCAACCGAAAATGTCCTTTTTGCAGCAGCATTAACTGAAGGTAAGACAATTATAAAATTTGCTTCATCAAACTATATGGTGCAAGACATATGTCTCTTCCTTCGTAAGCTTGGCGTTAAGGTTGAGGGAATCGGCACTAGTACGCTGACCGTTCATGGGGTTGCTGAAATAAATAAAAAAGTTCGCTATTCACCGGCTGAAGACCCGCTTGAAGCAATGCTCTTTATGACCGTAGCAACACTTACGAATTCAGTTATTACGTTGCGCCGTTGTCCGATAGATTTTCTGGAACTTGAAATGCTTAAACTAGAGAAAATGGGACTGACCTTTTCTATTAGTGACGTTTATCTTGCGAAGAACGGCCACACTAAGCTCGTTGATATCACGACACATCACTATGAAACACTAACAGCGCTGGCCGATAAAATTCACCCACTACCCTACCCTGGTATTAATATAGATAATCTTCCTTTCTTTGTGCCGATTGCCGCACTCGCTAAAGGAGAGACCCTAATTCATGACTGGGTATTTGAAGATCGGGCAATCTATTTTACTGAACTTAATAAGTTAAACGCTCGCGTTCGCTTACTTGATCCACATCGTATTATGGTAGATGGGCCGACTAAATTTAAGCCCGCTGAAATTATTTGTCCACCAGCACTTCGTCCTGCAACCATAATTTTAGCTGCAATGCTGGCAGCACCGGGTAAATCGGTGCTTAGAAATATCTATTCAATAAATCGGGGGTACGAATCTTTAGCAGAACGTCTGCGTGAACTTGGTGCAGAAATAAATACTCTGCATGACTTATAATTTTTTTATGGTATAATTACCCCTGTTGTACGCGGGATTCGTATATCGGCTAATATGTCAGTTTTCCAAACTGAAGAGACCAGTTCGACTCTGGTATCCCGCACCAATATATGCCCTGGTAGCTCAGTTGGATAGAGCAGAGGACTTCTAAGCCTAAGGTCACTGGTTCGAATCCAGTCCGGGGCACCAAAATCTGGCTAAAAA
Organism: uncultured bacterium; assembly: GCA_903880655.1. Lineage (GTDB taxonomy): Bacteria > Patescibacteriota > Saccharimonadia > Saccharimonadales > CAIOMD01 > CAIOMD01. The sequence continues at coordinate 1,010 of CAIRQE010000051.1, read as the reverse complement.
CAGATTGGTTTAGATACTATGGCGAATGTAGCTCAGTTGGTTAGAGCGTCGGGTTGTGGTTCCGAAGGTCGAGGGTTCGAGCCCCTTCATTCGCCCCAAATAGAAAAATATGAGTTCCTTCGTGTAGGAACTCTTTTTTATTTGCTGTACACTACTATGAGTGTACGTAACATCCAAAGTTTTAAAGATAAAAGACAAGTGGGCTGCACACCGAGAGCGACACATCCTGACAAGAGGATTCGTCTTTTTATTTGGCGTAATGCTCCTTATCTGTGGGCTACTTGCACTTGTCGTGTTTCCAGAAGCAGGAATTGTATTTCTTCTTGCGGGTCTCGCTTTTCTATCACTTGAGTTTGAATGGGCTTTTATTGCACTTCATTTTTGTGCACAAAAAACTGACCAGCTCATCCACTGGTTTAAGCATTTGCATAGACTAGTTCGCTTAGCCATAGAAGGCTTCTTCTTGCTACTTCTTATAGCAACAATTTGGTACTTAGCTAAATAAAACCGTCGATCCAAAAAGCGCAAAGGGAAGCCAAAGCGCTATACCTGATGCCATCGGAACTAAAATATTATCACTTCCCTTTGGTGAGATAATCTCAAGAATGGTGAGAAAAACTGCTGTCAATAGCGAGTAGAGCGGAACAAGGAACATAAGCCGCGAATTAAAAGTATGGGGACTGAATCCACCGACCCAGTAGGTTGCATTCAAGAAGAAAGATATAAGCAAAAACGTAAGGCTGCCTTCGACGCTTTTCGTGGAACCATTAAAAGTAAAACGGCTCGCTCGATGCGACATTGTAATACCGATTATTGCGGCAAAGCCATCTGCGAGCGCAATATGTAGCACCGCAATCGCATACATCCCTTTAACAGTGAAAAGTATTGCGCAAAGCCCGATAGCGAGCGCATAGAGTAGCTCACCATATGAAGTCCTACGAACACCGCGGATAGAATTAAAAATCTGTAGTTTTTTGGCGACTACAAGCACCACCATAAACAGTACGCTA
>CAIRQE010000050.1 GCA_903880655.1 uncultured bacterium | reverse complement strand
CCATTGCTTTAGCAATTTCATCCATACTATATTCCTTCATAGGTTTAGGACGGTTATCTACTATATAACCCTTTGAATTTTCAAAATAGACTCGATTACCTTTTTCATCAAATTGGCATTTATACCAATAACCCGTTGAATCCTCAAAATAGACTTGTTTGCCATTGGTATCATATTTACTTTTTTGCCAATAACCCGTTGATTTTTCATAATATATTATATTACCTTTTTCACACTTTATTTCAAAAGGAAATTTGGTTATGTTTAGTTGTTGTGCGATTGTTTTATTCATTGTTACTGTTTTTATTGTTTAATAATCATTTTCCACTCATTTGTGGAAAATCTATTCATGCCCATTTTCCACAAATGAGTGGAAAATACCCCTCTTAATTTCCACTCATTTGTGGAAAATAGGCTAATAGGGGTTATTTGGTGGTCGAAACTACGCTTTTTACCCTATCCTCCTCTTCTTTTCGCTCCGACCACTTACTTCCTCTAAGGTGAGGGTATTCCTCCTGCACCTTTCTTCTGGCTCTGCCGATACTTTCCTGAGAGTATAGAGATGTCTTCTCATCCACGTACATACACAAGAACTCGTATGCCGATATTTTTTTAGTCAGGGCTACACCACCTAGCTGAGTACTCCAAACTCTTGCCGACAACCTTTTGTCGGAATCACGTAAACGCTCGTCCATTACAAGCAGAGCATAAACTGTATCGTACAGATTAACTATTTCCGAACTCACCCCCATGTTTTCCACTTTTAGCGTTAGATAAAAATATGTCCGATTCTTCAATCAGGTAAAAAGCGTCTGAGTTTTCCAAAAGCACATTCGATGCCGAGAGCTTCATACAGACAACTTCCACCCTTATGCCATTCCCTTTTAGATGGCTAACCAATGGCAAATAATCCCCATCCCCTGAGAATATTATAATTGTATCTACTTTCTCAGCCAGCTTGACCGCATGAATTGTTAAAGGTATGTCTGCACTCTTATAGCAGGTCTCCACCTTGCCAAAGTACTTTCTCTTTAGCCTTTCCGTTAGCTTCTCGGATATACTCACCCCTTCACGGAGGTAGACCAGCCTATTCAGACTTCTACCCGCCAATGCTTTAGGTATGATAATATCGAAGTTAAGCATGGCATTTGCCCCATATGCCGTATTTATGCTTTTACCAATGTTGTTGCCGTCTATTAATATGGCTACTGTCTGTGAGATTGTTATTTCTTTGTTTTCCATGTCTTATTCTAATATTCTTGTTTCCAATACGTTTTTCATTACCGAGCGCATGAATTTATTATCATCCGCTATATCCATGAGCCTATTTAAGTGCTCCTGCTTTACTTTCTCAGTAGCGACATACTTTCGCCACTCCTCGAATGCCATATCCCGACAAAAGTTGTTCATTCTTTTTATACCGTAGGGTTTTAATTTGGACTCCCCAAACAATAACGTCTTTGCTTTCGCTGTAAACATAGGTATAATATTGCTTCTTAAAACTGATTCCATTTTGATTTTTTGTTTTTTTAGTGATTAATACTTAACGCTGTCCGACCAGCAGATAATCTGATGTTGCATTACCGACTTTTCGGGGTACTTAAACCAATTTAATAGTTCATTCGTGCTTAGTCCGTCATTCTTGGCTATGTCCTCTTATTGGTTTACGGTGATTCCTACTCATTCTCCATCTCCTTCTCCTTATTTTCGACCACGATACGCTCGGCAAGGCATTCCTCATACGTATCGCAGTCTACGATTGATATGAGGGTCTTAGGGTCTCTTACTTTCTTTTTGGCTGATTCCATATCTATTGCCCTCACTGCATACGTGCCTGACCCTTTAGCGGTCGAATAGTGAACTATAAACTTGTGCTCTTCGATTGTTTCTTCTTTCATTTGTCTGATTTCGGTTTAGTTAGTGAATATTTATTAGCTGGTATAAGGTACATTTTAACAGCCTCTGGGGTAAGAGCTTTCCTACATTCGGCTTCTGAGGAATAGTAGCTTATAATGGTAAGGACACCCCCACTCATAAAGTGTACCCCACCACGCCATCCGTCTTCGTCATCTCGGTGCTCATCTTTATAGTAGGGGCTATTTAAGCCAAAGTACATAGTATGAGTAGCATGTACTGTATATGGCTCTGAGGTTACACAGTCGGCTACTTGGTAGCTGTACTGAAATTGATAATATCCTATTTTCATTTCTTGGGTATTAAAGAGGGGAGGGTATTTCACGCCCCCCTCTTGGGTAATTTAATCTAAATATGAGCAATTAAATCCATTATCTTCAAGCAACTGCCTTGCTTGCTTAGGCATATCGAACACTCCATCGTAGTCGGATAGCACTTTGTCGTTCTGATTGCAGAACACACCTATTTGTTCTACAATATCTAACTTGGCTATGTACCATTCTATAAAGTATGTGCCTGTTTGGTAGGTTTTGTAAAGTTCCATTGTGGAGACTACCTCATTCGCAATTTGATTATTTTGATAGCCGTCATCGTAATTAACTGGAGAAGTGAATGTTTTTTTTGCCATTGCCTGAGAACTATTCACTGTTGCCCTATTTATTTTTGCTCCGAAGTAGCTTAGTATTATTTTACCTTCCCCTATTATCTTGTAGTTTTCGTAATCGGAAGGTTTAATATCGCAAACAACATCAGGTTTGGCATCGGAAACAACATCCCTCTTATATAGGTGCTTCATTTCTGAGCGTGTGGTTTTTACCTCGTAAAGATATTTCTCCTCATTTTCCATAGTTATTATAGGTTCAAACTCTTCTTTGGTATTTAGCAATGAGAATTTTGAGGTAAAAGCATCGGTCGAAATAAACTTTCTAATTTCACCATAGTAGAGCGTTACATTTTCAGTGGTTTTTTCGATGGTAATTTCCAGTGTTTTCATTTTTGAATTTTTGTTTTTTGTTATATAATTGGTTTTTCCCTCAGCAAATGTGATATATTTATCGAAAGTGCATATACTTGTGGGCTTATTTTCAATTTTTTTAACACTTGGTGGCTGTATTTTCACTTTATAATTTTTCTTATATGGGTTAAAAGCCCATGAATCCTCATTTTCCCATTTTTTTGGTATTAAACTTTTTTATAAAAAAATTGCGTATGCCTTGCTACTGCTAAGTTTTTTTTTTTAGATTTTAGTCTTAGACTTCAAAAAAAGCTCAAAAAAACCCCTTTTTTAACAGTTTTTTGAGGCTCAAAATGCGGGAACTTTTTGAGGAAAAACGCCATTTTTTTTCCGATTTTTCGACTTTTTTCAAAATTTTTTTTGAGAATTAAAAAACTGTGGCTTTTTATTTTTTTCGAGAGCCGTTTTTTTCCTCATTTTAAATTTATTTCTATTAGTTTATTTGTTTTATATTTTAAATTACAAATACGTATGTAATTGACAAATCCACTCTTTCAACAAATGAGTGGAAAATAAAGCCTATTTTACACCCACCTTCAACAAATGAGTGGAAAATGCCAGTTAAGCCACATTATAATAATTGCATTATATTTGTAATAAGTATAATTTATTTTCTACTTATATAATTATTTGTCTAAATTGTTAAAAAACAGCCCTTTTTTTAGGTAAAAGTTGCATTAACTATTTGATAATCAATTAGTTATAGTGCTTTAATATGATGCAGGGCAATAGAATCAAAGGGTTTGGCGGAATTGGTCGGTGTCAAATCGTATAGTGGAAAATCCTTTCAACAAATGAGTGGAAAATAAAATGAGGTTTTTTGTACGTTAATTTTTAATTCCGATTGTACGTAGAATTGTACGTAAATTTTGATTTGCTGACATAAAAAAACCGCTATAAATTGCTTCATAACGGTGTTTTATTTTGAGAATTTACTCCCTTCGCCAGACTCTCATGTGCTCCGAATTAGGGTCTCTAAATACGCTAAACTTAAACTTAATCTTTAGCTTTTTTGCCTGATTTCTGATGTTTGTGCTCAGGCTGTTTTGTGCTTCTCGGCTGTGTTGTATCTCGACAAGGAAACTATCTCCCACATCCATGCTTTTGAGGGGAAATTGATGTACAAGACTGTTTCGAGCACTCCTAACGGGTATTGGTATGCCTTTTTGTATGGCTATTTTGCCATTTTCCTGCTTTATAGGCTCAATTTCAGCCTCAGCCGACCCTTTACCCTTGCCTGATTGTTTTCGAGGTGTTTTTGCTCTCATTTCGCTTTCTTGTTTCTGGTGATTTTAAATATATCCTCACGCATTAACCCATCGAGCCTGTGTGTCTCATCCTTTTCGTAGATATACACAAAGACTTTTCTTTGACCTACCCGATACAGAGCCATGTCATCATTGGCTATCAGCATTGTTTGGTCACTCTTCTTGAGTATTGTGTAGATTCCTTTCTTTTTGAAATTGAATGCCATATCCAAAATTGTGCTGGAGCGCAGACTGAATGTTGTTTCATTGCCTACGTCTTGGAATAGGTAGTACTTATTCCTATTCCATTCTTCTTCCTCGATATAGCTTTCAAGATATATCGCCTTAATTACTTTCGGGTTTTTCAATCCCATTTCGTCACTCAAAATTCGAGCGATAGAGCTTTTCTTTAATTTTATACTTGCCATCTTTTATTAGTTTTTTTTCTTTTGTTTCAAATCCGTTTGGCAACCTTGTTACCCTTATCAGTTTTTCAGTTTTTGACTCGTAGCCTAGCTTATTCAGTATATCGACACACTTTTTAGCGGCTTGCTTGTTTTTAACGTAGATTCCATCAGTCCAATAGAATAGAAATTCCTCCTTTATCTCCCGTCTGCATTTCTCCATAAGCCTAAACACTGTATTGGCTTGATTAAAGAATACGTGAGGGAATGCAGGCTCAGTAATACCAGTCATTCGCTCTTCTCCGCGACCAGAATACTCATAATTGTATATCCTTTTTGCATATGAGCCCAAACTGGCTAACCTTATCCGTTTATCGACCCCCTTGCCCTCTTGGTATAGTTCATAACTTATCCATCCCGCCTTGAATGCACTCTCCCAATATGCCGCATTTATGTCAATGCTGTAAGGTGATGAGAATACCTCTCCAACCTCTATGTCATTGTTGAGACAAATAAATTTTATGTTAGTCCTTTTCTTGTAATTAGGCTGAATAATATTCACAAGGTCATTTTTCGCGATATACCGCTTTACTTTCATGATAAAGTATAGTTGCTTTGAGGGTAGTCCTATATCTGCTCTACCTTGATTTACCGTGCTTGTAAAATGTTTTACCCCATTGATGTAAGCCACCATGCTACTACCACTCCTTTGATACTTGTAAGGCTTGCCAATCTCTCTGAAATACTCCATGTCCTTTACAATTTCGCCATACGGTGTCATTAATCCGCTCATTTTCTAGTTTTTTTAGTGATTAAGAAATTACTTCGATAGTAAGTATTGAATTGCCATCATCCTCTATCACAAGTACCATCGGTGTTCCAGAGAATTGGTCTGAATATGCCGAGTCCCTTGCTTGGTCATACCAATACAGTATCGTAGATGGAGCAACTGAGTATGGTTCTTTTGCAGGTGTCATTGACTTTGATGATTTTCCTTGCGGTTTTTTTCTACCTCTTTGACTGGATGGGTTTTTTAAGTGAAATGTCTTGTTTACATTGACTATTACTATTGTTTTGAATGCCTGATTTGCTATAATTGTAGCAAGTATATCCTCAAATTCCCATACGCCCTTCGTGTACTCTCTTATCTGCCTTTTTGCATCTCGCTTTGGCTTCATCTTCTGAACTTCCTCAAAGCGTTTCTGCCTTAACTTGGCTGAATTAGGTATTTTATACTTGCGCTTCCTGCATAGTTCTTTGAGTTGCCCATTGAGAACTACGATTTCTTTGTATATCGCTGAACGCTTTGTTTTATAGCCCTTTTTTCGCTCTTTGTTGAGTACTTGTATCTTTTTTTTGCGAGCGTTTATCTTCCTATAAAGCGAGCGATACTCTTTATCTTCTCCCTTTTTCCATACTTTCTTTGGAGCTGACATTCTAGTAGCCTTCTTTGCAGGGGCTTTCTT
>CAIRQE010000049.1 GCA_903880655.1 uncultured bacterium | reverse complement strand
TCTAGCGATACTTCTTGGTCGGCTACTATCTGAGATATTTTCTCTCGCTTGTACTCATCAGTTATTGGTATATTAATTCCATCTTGTCTAGCTATTCTTTGTTCAAGTTCAAAAGTAGACTCTGGTACATTCTCAGGCTTAATAACGTATCGACTATGGTAGCTGTTTTTTATGCGTTCAATAACCTGAGGTTGGGCTTCAATTCTTGCCTCGCTAGCACCAGTTCCCATGTGGGTTCGCTCTAACACCCTAAGCCAGTCGCTGATCTTAACGGCTGGTCTTTGGCTAGATTTGTGACCTAATCTTTCTTGTCTAGTCTGTTCAAAAGATACTGGTTTAGACTGGTGGAGTTTTGAATCCCTGCTATGAAGGAATTCAGCTCCGGCAAGTTCTTCAGGTGTTGGCGTAGGAGCAGTCGGTGGTGTAGGTATCACGGGGTTGTCCGGAATATTACTGGCATCTACAGCCAGTTCACCAATATCGACAGACGACTGCGCTAGTCTTGCAGCATGTTCACGAATTCCAGGATGTATTGATTCGTCAGCTGCAATATCTTCATATGTAGGTGTAGTTTCTTCAGTTGTTTGTTCTGGAGGTGTTTCTTCTAGCATGATCTGTCTGTTTTTTAAATATTATTATGATTATATCATAAGCAGATTTTGTTATTCTACTGCCGAGTATCGGTTTGATATTATAAAATTCTTTTTATATACCTTAGTTCGCCTATTTCGTTAAAACCTTCTTGAATAAAACCACGTTGTTTTGATGCAATTATACTTGTGGTATTTTTGCTATCGATATTATTTACTAAATACACTTCTTTATGTAAATCTGATAACACGGCTACCATCGAATCAGAGCAGAGAGTATATATTCCTTGTCTTCGATAATCAGGTAGTATTGCTATTCCTTCACGAAAATAATTAAGATGATTGGTCTCTATCCATATGCCATAATATCCAACAAACCTATTATTCTTAATTATAGAATAGCTAAATCTTTCTTTTCTTTTTATTTCACCAGTGAATATATCTATTTTGTTCTTAGACTCTTCTTTATTGTGAATATTGAAATTATTAAATCTAGCTATTTCTTTATCCAAACTTAATTCTAAAAAATTATCTGCATCTTCAGTTGATATTGAACGCATATACAACGAATCAACTTTTGTATTAATAATTCCGGGTAGCCTCGTTTTAAAGATCGGAATAGATTTTGTATTCATCATTATAAGCATATAGCAATTGAAAAAGTTTTAACATGGAATCAAACGCCCTGCCATGCAAGACAACATTAAATTTCGATCATTCTCGTAAATCCGTATTTTAGATACCATTTATATTAAATTTTCAAATTTTCAGACATAGTTCTTATGATATACTTTTCTTAATAACTGGGGGTTCTATATGTCACTGCGCTATTTTAGTTTATTAACTTTTATTAAACTGAGATATCTAGTTGCGGGGCTCCTATTGCTAGCCGTGTTTGTTATTCCAAAATCTCATATAGCTAGGGCATTCGAAGGTGGTGACGGATCGACAGGTAACCCATATCTAGTTTCCAACTGTTCAATGCTGCAAGATATGTCAAACGATACTACAGCTTCATATAAGTTGACTACAAACATTGATTGTAGTGATACCGTTAATTGGAATGGTGGCCAAGGATTCCTTCCAGTCGGCGATATGTCAAACCATTTCACTGGTTCATTTGACGGCAATAGTAAAGTTATCAACGGGTTAACGATTAATCGTAATCAAAGCTGGGTTGGTCTATTTGGTGTGCTTGATGAGCAAGGTACAGTACACGACGTTACACTATCGAACGTTAATATTACTGGTGGCTACTATGACGTAGGTGCACTTGTTGGTGTTGCTGCAGGTACTATTACTAATGCGCACAGTTCAGGTTCCGTTCATGGTGTATACAACGTCGGGGGCTTAGTAGGGTATCATACAGAGCAAAGCGGAGTTGGTTCATCAAGTCCTCTTGTATATACATGGGATGGAGCAAAGTACACCTATGCTGCTGATGTCGGCCATACTATTCCTATCAACACCGAAGGTAATGATTCTGTTGCCATTAGTGACGATATCCTAAAGCCAAAAGATGGCGTCTATAACATTAAGATTAGTCAAGAATATGATGAAATAGTTTACTACGATGAATTAGCACTTAAGACATATGATACGACTCCCGGGTATCAGGTATTACCCCAACTTGAAGTAGCTAAACAGGATACTGCTCTGACAACTAGTAAGAACCCAACTCATCCAGCAACATCATGTGTAGATATGTTCAACAAGAATTGTTTGTCTGCAATTAGTGCAGTTGATGATAATTGGACATATAAGGATCAGGCTACAAATATTAATACCTATACTATGAATTTTGGTGATTTATCATCGAGTTCACGAAAGATATTAGTTTTAAATGGAGTGCGAGATTTTAGTTCTAAGAGCTCTCAATCTCTTCGATATCTTCAAGTAAAAAATGCTAGTGGAAATTGGGTAACAGTGTTGGATAAATCACATCTTGATGGCCTTAAAGGTGCACCTCGCTACACGGCCATAGATATGTCAAATATGTTCCTTACAAACGACTATAGTGTAAGGTTAGGGTTCGATAAAACTCAGCTTAACTACGCAGCTATGGATACTTCGCCTGCGCAAGCGTTTGACGAAAATACATATCACCCCGAGTCTGCAAATTTACAATTCAGAGGCTACACGGCAATTGATGACAGCGGCCCATACTGGAAGCACAATTTTTATGATGTAAAATCATATCCATCGACACCTTTTTCTACTCCAAGTGGTAATTTCACAAAGTATGGTGATGTATCTCCGTTACTTCAAGGCACAAACAATCAATACGTAGTGATGCATCACGGCGACAGCATGGACATTAATTTTGCATATAATCCAGTACCTAACGGCAAGGAACGAAGCTATGTTTTATATAGCTGGGCTGAATATAAGCATGCAAGCAACGATGCTTGGAGCCATACCGTAAATCCGCTACCGTTCCAAGGTATGTCAGCGTATCCATATCCAAGCAATGAATCATACCCACTAAATCAAACAAACCAAAATTACATCAACCAGTGGAATACCAGAACGTATACCGCTCCACCGTCTGCGCCGCACCACACAATAATTGATTCTAGTTCAAGCGCTAACGTAAGCGGAGTAAATACAGTTGGTGGACTTGTAGGATATAACAGCGGAAAGCTTATTACTGGTTCCCATGCGACTGGTGCAGTTACCGCCCAAGGGACAACTGGGGGGCTCGTAGGCGCCAATGTGAACGGTAGCGTACCAGCGCAGATTTCAAGATCATATGCAAACGGTGCTGTAACGTCAACAGGTTATTATACGGGTGGTCTAGTTGGGCTTAATGCGTATTCTATAATCGATACTTCTTATGCTACGGGTGCAGTTCAGGGTAATAGTTATTCAGGTGGTTTAATCGGACTTTACTACGACAATAATCTAAATACGATTCATGACGTGTATTCTAGAAGTGCTGTAAATGGAAACGTCTATGCTGGCGGGCTGTTTGGATTTGCAAGCAATGTGGCCGTCGTCAATGCTTATGCAACGGGTACGGTACAAGGCGATTGTCAAGGCGGCATAATGGGTACCAGCTACGGGACCAATTCATTCGTTAACATCTTCTGGGATTACGAAACTTCTGGGTTGCCGAATGGATCATGCAGTAACCCTGATGTTGGTAATGCAAAATCAACTGCTGAACTTAAGAATATCCGCACCTTTACCGACAAAGGTTTCAATTCTAGCTTGATTGACCCAGTATTCGATTTCAATGGAACTCAATACGACGATACTGCAACAAATAGTATCTGGACGATAAATAGCACTGCTAATTCCGGCTATCCTACATTTGCGGGTGAGAGCGCATTGCCCAATCTAGGAGATTTGAATGCTGATGGTACTTTAGATAGCATCCAATCTAATGTTAAGAGCTACCTTAATCCTGTGAATGATAAATATGCAGCCCTTGAAGTAGCGTCATCTTGTACTCCGGATTACAGCTCTATGAATAGCTCTTCAAGCAACGCATCTCAAGACAGCAGTTACTTGTATCCAGCCGGCCTCATGAGCTTTACGCTTGAATGCCCAACCGTAGGTGGTTCAGCAACGATAACGCAATACTTTTACGATTTATCTGACAAGAATTTAGTAGCTAGGAAATATAGTGCTAAAACAAATACATATAGTCAGATACCTGGAGCAACAGTATCTCAAGTGACTCTTGATGGTCACACTGTCACTAAAATAAGCTACACCATAACTGATGGTGGAGCACTTGACGAAGACGGATTAGCAAATGGAATTATAGTTGATCCTTCTGGCCCAGCCGTTAAAATGACTGATGTTAAGGCACCTAATACTGGCGCTGGGGTCAATGGAACTTCCATGTTATATATTGCAGCAGGTGGACTTACTATTACTGGAATTACTCTGTCTTCGCTTGCCTATAAAAGCAAAAGAAACCGTTAATAATAAGCTCCCTAATGAGGAATTCACCCTTTAAGCTGGCAAGTGCTATCCTGCTATTTGTCTCCATAGCTAGCGTAACCATCTTGAATAACATAACTCTTCCTGGATCAAACTGCACAACCAGAGGATATAATGCATTTGATCGATCTACATGTATGCTGGGGGTTCAACTTGGATGGGTAGTTTCCCTCTTAATTTTCTCAACCTCGATTTGGTACAATTAAAAAATGAAACTACAGATAAATACTTCAGTCGTATCCGACGGATCAATGAAAATTATTGATGAAGAGACTCGACAATCTGTTATGGAAAACCGGGATAAATACTTGAAGAAGAATGGCATTGTTCCCGAAAACACTATTCTCGTTAAAATAATCTATGAGACTAATGACTTTTGTAAATATAAAGCGGTTGAAACAAAAGATCGAGGTGATGGTTTTTCAAAACCTTCTTCTATCACTGCGGATGCGCTTTGTACTGACGAATATGAAACTGCGTTATTTCTACCTATCGCTGATTGCATCGGAGCAGTCATATATAGTGAGCGGAACCATGCACTCATGGTGTCTCACCTTGGCCGGCATAGCATTGAACAAAACGGTGCATTTAAATCAGTTCAATATTTCATGAAGCAATATTCGCTTAAGCCAGAAGATATATCTATATGGATGAGTCCATCAGTCGGAAAAGAAACCTACCCATTACATAGCTTCAATGCTCAAAGTCTTAATGAAGTTGCCCGAAAGCAATTTATGCAAGCAGGAGTGAAAATGAATAAAATTCAAGATGAAGGTATCGATGTAGCAACGCACCCAGATTACTACTCACACAGCTCGTTTCTAAGCGGTAAGCAGCCGGATGATGGCAGGTTTGCTATTGTCGCGGTGATGCATAAGTAGCCGTCAATTCTATTTACAATAATGCTTTTTTCTGATATAATATGTTAATTCTGTTGAGGTAACTCCAGAAAGATTTTTAACAAGCAGACTAGTTATTTATTCAATGGGCACATGTATTTGTATGTTCGAATACATATCCCCATTGAATATCCATTCTCTTATAAGGAAATTCCTTTTAAGATTATGATGGGAGAAACGTGGCGCTACAGTGGCTACAGACGGCAAAAAGAATCAGCGAAAGGTCATGAGTGTTGAGCACAAAAAGGCACTGAGCATTGGCAGAGTTCAATCTGCTGCTGTTCGTAAGTATCTCGAGATTGCTCTGGTGGATAAGCCAAAGCGAGGAAGAAAGCGTACTGCTGCTTCCGTGGCCCTCCAGATTGAGAAGCTCAACAAGATTATCGACAGTCCTAGTACTGGCGTAATCGCAAGGCTCAAGTCTCTTTCTAACCGAGCAATGCTTCAAGATGAACTCGCCAGGATTAATAGTGCGGCTAATACAAAAAGTCGCACCGAGATCGAAGGTGCGTTCATCGAGCACGCGAAAGCGTACGGTGAAGCTCACGGGATTCAGAAGAAGACGTGGCTTGAAATTGGTGTTGACCCAAAAATTCTTGCGAAAGCAGGCATCAGGTAGTCAACTACCAAAGAGCATCAGCAAACAGCCCACTGTTTCTCCATATAACTAGTACTGTTTGTTGTTGCTCTGTAAATATTTTAGTTACACTGATGAGCTGTAAACAGCGAAAGCAACAAAAAATTCAATAACACTGTTTTAAAAGATTTGCAATGTTGCTACACTGGTAGACATGAATAAGACTTCTTTCACGCAACCGGTGGTTATATATATGTATGGTTTGCCTGGATCAGGTAAAACATTTGTAGCTCGCCAGTTAGCTGAAGCGCTTGGAATGGCACACCTTAGCTCTGATCGTTTACGATTTGAACTTTTTGATGAACCACTTTACGACAAAACTGAGCACATGGTCCTCACTAACCTTATGAATTACATGACTGAACTCTTTATTGATGCCGGTCAGAGCGTCATCTATGACCTTTCGGCGAGCCGAATAAGTGACCGAAAGATGCTTCGCTCACTCGCAAAGAAAAAAGGGGCAAAAGAATTAATGGTTTGGATTCAAATCGATGCTGACTCTGCCTATGCTCGATCAATATCAAGAGATAAGAGAAAAGCAGACGATAAGTTTTCAAATAACTTAACGAAACAGCAATTCGAACTCTTTATGAAAGGCATGCAGAATCCTGTACAGGAAAACTATATTGTTGTTAGCGGCAAGCACGTCTTTAACAGTCAAAAAAATACGATCGTTCGACGCCTCATTGAAGCCGGCCTTATCGCAATGAACGACGCAACTGCACCAATTGCAAAACCAGGAATGGTTAACCTTGTATCCCGAGCACAATCTCAAATGGGACGAGTCGATTACTCTCGCCGCAACATTGATATAGGGTAGAAAAAATGCCAGTAAAACAATTTGTCGTACCTGATCTCGGTACTATTTCTATATATAAGCGGAAGGGAACTAAGCAACTTAGTATCCGTTTTTCTGGCAATCAACTAAAAGTAACGCAACCCGCCTGGATGCCATACCAGACAGGCCTAAGCTTTGCCGTGACTCAAAAGAAATGGATCCTTGCTCACTTGCCTACACAACAAGCGATAGAGATTAAGGATGGAAATCGTTACGGCAAAGAACACATTCTTAGAATTATTCCGAGCACTGAGACTCGAACTAGAATTACTAAGAATGAAATTCTTATATATTGCCCGAACAATAATACGTCAATAACTGAGGAGTATATTCCGATAGCGAAAAAAGCTATCTATAGAGCACTCAAAAAGGAAGCAGCCGATCTGCTGGACAAGAGGCTTGCGATGCACGCAAACAATCATCATTTCAAATACAAAAACGTCTCATTCAAAAGTATGAAAAGTCGATGGGGCAGTTGCAATAGTAATCGAGAGATTACACTCAACATATATCTTTTAATGCTGCCTTGGGAGCTTATAGATTATGTTATTTTCCACGAACTATCTCATACGCTTCACTTGAACCATAGTGCTGCTTTTTGGGAACAGGTTTCCGGGCACATCCCTAACTACAAACTGCTTCGTAAAGAGTTAAAACAAAATCAGGCTGCCGTAATGGCACTTCGCTAGCACTGCGTGCTCATTTCACTATATAATAGTGCTAATGGTAGATAAATCACTACGAGCTTCGCTTGACCACGAACAGTTACTTTCACTCGTCAACAGTATGGCTGATGCAGTTGTTGCTGTAGATAACGATCAAAGAATAACTATGTACAACGGCGCAACGCTAAATCTTCTGGATATTAATAGTGATCTCCGCGGTGAAAAATTATCTCACGTACTCACCCTAAATGACCAAGAAGATAAAGAAATTGATCTTCGAAAGTTAATTACATCAATCACCACATCTTTTGTAAGTCGAAACATAAAACTCGTTTACCCAAACGGGGAAACCTGTAATCTCTATATCAGCATTTCACCAGTGCATCTCTCAAAGGGAGTAGAGGTTACAAAAGCGCACGTTCTTTTAATGCGCGATATTACAAAAGAAAAAAGTCTTGAACAAGAACGTGATGAATTTATTTCTGTTGTCAGTCATGAACTCAGAACTCCTGTAACGATAGCTGAAGGTAATATAAGCAACGCCATGGAACTCTTATCTGATGTTAAGCAGATCCCAGATATTATTACCAAAAGCCTAAAAGATGCTCACCAACAAGTTGTTTTTCTTTCAAACATGATTAATGATCTTGCTACCCTATCGCGAGCTGAACGGGGTTCACTGTCAGTGGATATTGAACGTACTAATATACGAGAACTCGTGTCTGAACTCTTTGACAGTTACAAAAAAGCTGCTGATGAAAAAGGATTACACATCAGTGAACATTGCGATACCAATCTCAAACTGCTTTCCACTAATCGGCTTTACTTAAAAGAAATACTGCAAAATATACTAGATAATGCAATTAAGTATACTGACAACGGTAAAATAACCATTCAAGCGAAAAAGAAGGGCAATTCGGTGATTTTTGCCATTAGTGATACTGGCCATGGAATAGCTAAAACCGATAAAGCAAAAATATTCACTAAATTCTATCGTTCTGAAGACTACCAGACACGTTCACAAAACGGCACCGGTCTAGGGCTTTACATTACATCAAAGCTCGCAAGTTTAATCAGAGCCACGATTGACGTAGAGTCAGAAATTGGTCAAGGCTCTACCTTTACGGTAACTGTTCCTGACTTTGATTCTCATATTGACTAATCTCTTTTATAGGGGTATGATTGACATTGACTTCCTAAAGAACCTATCTTTAGGATTTTTTAATTGGAGAAAATATGGCAGAAAAGAAGGTGCGTTTCAAAAAAACAGCTGAAACTGTTCGTGAACGAGCGGATAAAATGACTTCTAAAGAAGTAAAACCTGCAACTCGGAAGCTTCCGAAAGTTAATCGTCCTTTAAGTGTACTTAGGAGAAAAACTAAAAAAACAACTGTTTCTCGATCAAAAACGATTGAAAAGAAACGACGTTTCAAGCTCATTCCTCGTTTCTTCCCAGAAGCCTGGTCGGAACTTAAGCTCGTTACTTGGCCTACCAAAAAAGAAGCAGCACGTTTAACGGGCGCTGTCCTCATCTTTGCAACCTTTTTTGCAATATTTGTTCAGTTACTAGATTTAGTATTTAATAAATTAGTTAAGGAGATATTCCTCAAATGAGTCGGTACATTTCAAGCAAACAATGGTATGCAATTCATACCTACAGCGGCTACGAAGAAAAAGTAGCTGAAAGTATCCGCCAACGAGCTGAAAGCTTAGACATGGCAGATAAGATTTTTAGCGTACTTGTACCTAAGGAAAAGCAAATCGAAATAAAGAACGGTAAAAGAAAAGTTGTTGAAAAACGAATTTTCCAAGGATACGTACTTGTTCAGATGAAACTTTCTGAGGATGCATGGTATATCGTTCGTAATACACCAAACGTAACTGGTTTCGTGGGAAGTGGTACAGAGCCAACTCCAGTGAGCGGTGACGAAATGGAAAAAATTAGCAAGCGAATGGGCGTTGATCAACCAAAGCACAAAATCGACTATAAAGTTGGCGAAGTGGTTAGTATCATTGACGGACCCTTCAAGGGATTTGATGGTTCTATTAACGAAATTGATACCCAAAAAGGTAAGATCAAAGTACTTGTTAATATGTTCGGTCGTGAAACACCTGTTGAACTTGATAGTCTTCAAGTTAAGCGCGTCTAATCTATTAGACAAAACACTGTATATCTGTTAAAATAAACTTAAGTTACGCACTTCAATTACGAAGGAGAGTAAGTAGGACGCTTCTACATCCGAACACTCGAAGAAAGGGATCAACTATTATGGCAGCAGCTGTAAAAACTAATTTAAAAATGAAAATCAAAGGCGGCCAAGCCTCAGCAGCGCCTCCCGTTGGAAGCTCACTTGGTCAACATGGTGTGAACATGATGGATTTCATCAACCCATTCAACGATGCTACTAAGGATCGCATGGGCCAAATGCTTACCGTTCATATCACTATTTTTGATGACCGAACTATGACATGGCGTATTGTTGGTACTCCAACTGACGATCTTATTCGTGCAAAGCTTGGTGTCCAAAAAGGATCAGGCCGACCGAATACTGAAAAACTATCTAAGAAATTATCACAGAAAGATCTTACAGAAATTGCGGAAGCAAAAGCTAAAGATGTAAATGCTGACGATATCGAATCTGTTAAGAAGATGGTGGCCGGTACTGCTCGCAGTATGGGTGTTGAAGTAGAGAACTAGAAATTAATTATTGTGGGAGTTACCTAAAGGGTAACGCTTGACCACGAAAGGACAAGACAATGGCTACGAAGAAAAATAATGACGAACTCGTTACCGCTGAAAAGAAAGCGGTAAAAAAAGTTACTAAAAAAGTCGCAGAGCTTGTTGAAACAGAAACAATTGCAGAAGTAATTGTTGACGAGACCAAGAAGATCGAAAAGACAGAAAAGCTTGCTAAAGCTGGTAAACGAAGTGCTAAGTCTCAAAAAGAAACTGAAGAGAAAATTGCTAAGGAAGAAAAGAAAGCAGCCAAAGAAGATGCACCTGTTGCACCTAAAGTAGTCGTTAAAACTCGTACTCGAGTTGAGCGAAAAGGGAAGAAATTCCAAGAAGTTGCTAAACTTATCGACCGTAATAAAGAGTACAGTCTTAAAGAAGCGGTAGAGCTTGCTCAGAAGACTGCAAAAGTATCTTTTGATTCAACGCTTGAACTACACATTAAATTAGGCGTCGATCCTCGACATGCCGACCAAAACTTGCGTGCAAACGTTGTTCTACCTGCAGGAACTGGTAAAACAGTTAAGATTGCAGTGTTCACCGATCATGATTCAGTAGCAGCAGCTAAAAAAGCGGGCGCTGACATTGCTGGAAGTGACGATTTCTTACAACAGCTCGACAAAGGTATTATCGATTTTGATGTACTTATTGCATCTCCGTCTGTTATGCCTAAACTCGGTAAGTACGCTCGTATCCTAGGTCCAAAAGGCCTTATGCCAAGTCCGAAAAGCGGTACTGTAACTTCTGATGTTGCAAAAGCAGTATCTGAAGCTAAAGCAGGACGTGTTGAATATCGTGTTGATAGCACTGGTATCGTACATCTCGGTGCTGGTAAAGTAAGCTTTAAAACTGAAGACCTCGTAAAGAATGTGCGCGTTGTGCTTGATAGTATCAAGAACTCAAAGCCCGCATCTTTAAAGGGAAATTACGTCCTTTCGATTTACTTGTCTACAAGCATGGGACCAAGTGTTCGCGTTAGTAACACTGAACTTTAAGATATATTCTCTTATACAAAATAGACCCACACTAGTTGTGGGTTTTTTGTTATACCTATATTTGCTATTATACGTATAACGAGTGGGGGAATAGGAATAGCAGATGGGGTACGAAGCTAGAGTTCTAGCAGATTCAGTAACAGAATTTGATGACAGACTAACCACACTTGAGGTTACGTTTCCTCGGTTTGTTTTACCTGAATTTAATACCCATCGTGTGTTTTCTAGAAACTCTGCAAGCTCTCGTGCGGTGCCGGTTGAAAAAAGATTGCTTCAGGTTCTTGATGAACCCGTATTGCCAGTTGAATGGGGTGCCAATAAGCCAGGCATGCAATCGATAGATATCTTAAGTGTATCTGATCAATTGGTAGCAGAAGCTGAATGGCTTAAAGCCAGAGATCATGCAGTGCTTGGTGCAGTTGCCCTTAATGGCGGTTTTAGTACATTAAAAAATGATATTCTCGCCTACAGAATTCGATCTCTTTACGAGGAATATGATGTATCCATCCCTGAGCCAATCCAAGGAGTTCACAAGCAATTTGTTAACAGAATCCTAGAACCGTTTATGTGGCATACCGTTGTAGTCAGTTCAACTGAATGGGATAATTTCATGGCTCTTCGACGCCACCCAGATGCCCAACCTGAAATACGTAAAGTTGCTGATCTTATGGATGATGCTATCGCTCTCTCTGAACCGAGGGAACTTGGGGAAGAAGAGTGGCATCTACCTTTTGTGCTTGAAGAAGAACGAGCACTGCCATTC
>CAIRQE010000048.1 GCA_903880655.1 uncultured bacterium | reverse complement strand
GCGAAAAATAAAGTGTATCTCCACCCCCTCAAATGTGAGTGGGGCGTTCAAGAAATTGAATATTTAGGTGTGAAAGTATCACATAACAAAATTAGCATAGCAGACGATAAAGTCGCTGCTTTAAATGCTTACACTCCTCCAACTGATTTTAAAGGAGTACGCAGATTTTTGGGTTTTGCTCAATATCTTGCTCATTTCATTCCAAATTACTCATCTAAAGTGAGTGTTATTTCGGATCTATTAAAAGGCGCTGACAAAAAGAAGAAGTTCGTGTGGACCTCGGCTTGTCAGGAAGCTTTTGACACAGTTCTTTCAGAACTGCAAACATCTCAGGGTTTGGGTATACCAAACATGGATGGGCAACTAGTTTTAGAAACAGATGCCAGCGGTATAGGTATGGGCGCTTGCTTGTACCAATTCGCAAACGATAAATTAGTACCATTATGGTATTTATCAAAAAAGTTTAGCAGTGCTGAACGCAACTATAGTACACGAGATAGAGAAGCTCTAGCAGTTATCTATTCTTTGAAAAAGTTTGAACGGTATTTACTGGGCAGGCCTTTCATACTATATAGTGACCATGAGTCACTCAGCAAATTTACTACGCAGCCATTTCTTCAAGGAAGAGATTGGCGATATCAGGAAACGATATGTGCGTTTGAGTTTGAACAACGATATCGCAAGGGTGAACTTATGACAGTCCCCGATGCATTATCGCGTGCCTTCGATGATAAAGAAACTCTAGGAGTTTGGCACGAAATTGAGCAAGACATGGGTTCAGTAATTATACCTATGGTCGGTATGCTCAATTCAAGGTATGCTAAGGAAGCTACCTCGGATGTAAGCGTCAATTCTATGAATATGTCGTTTGGTCCAACACACCCATTATCCGGTATCGGATGATTAATGAGTTAATTATTGCAAAAGAGATAGCTAACGCTAAATCTAAAATCAATAAAGAAGAAGAATTTCATGTTCCATTCTTTAGTATTGCAGCTAGAGTATTTAGTGATTTACAAAATACAATAGCGCAGGCTTATATTTCTGACAATGTCATGAATGAGCTCAAAACATTAGCAGAGAAACCACTAAGTGAACTCTCTGCTAAACAAAGTAAATTTATTCGAAAATATTCAGTTATCGGTGATTTATTATATTACAAAGTATCAGAAACAGATACTTTGAGACTGTGTGTTCCTCATAATGAGGGCAACGGTCTCAGGCTTCTACTATTGTTTGAAGCTCATGATGGGTTTCTTCATTCAGGGTCTGAAAAGACTTATGCTAGATTAGCCTCCAGATACTGGTGGCCATCTATGCAAAAAGATTGCCTCAAATATTGCGAGTCTTGCCGACTATGTCGAGTGCAAGCTAGCAGACAACAACGCCCGGAACTTCCAGTTCAGGGTCACCCTATACCGGAAGGTAGATGGGATGTCATACATGCCGATTGGATCACAGATTTACCTGTGACAGCCTCTGGCTTTGACGCTATTTTAGTTGTACATGATCGTGTAACAAAATATGCTTATTTTTTGCCAGCTATGAAAGT
>CAIRQE010000047.1 GCA_903880655.1 uncultured bacterium | reverse complement strand
TTTCAGTTTTTATGGAACCCTACTCAAATTGGCACTTCTGTACAACGAAATGCCAATTTGGTTCCACAAGCCATGGATGCCTTTGCTGGAAGAGCGCCACTATTTCCTGGAACTGAGGCCCTGTCATTTGTTGCAGTCATAGATCGAGTAAACGATTTTGCTTGTTTTAAAAGCGACCCCAATCAAGCTCCTTATTATGCGGACTATTATGGAAAATCTGCGGGAGCTTTACAAAACACATCGGCCCTTATTAAAGACCTAATGTTAAAAGGCACTATGTCTGACATTGAATTCATCTTTAAAATGATTAATGGTGATGGTGCTAATGGCGCTACATGGACAAACGCTTTAGGAAGAAAAACAGCGGACATTAACTTCTTAGCTCCAACCCCAGTGGCGGTACAATTTGGCCCAAACGCTGACAGCCTTTCATATGTAGGATGGGTTGAAAGCATATCTGTGTCTCATCAGATGTTTACCGAAGATATGATCCCTATTCATTCTGAGGTAACTATTAATATGTCCACCTACTCTCAGAGCTCTCTTAAGTAAGGAGTACCTACTATGACAATTTATACTGGATCTAGGTACGAGTACTCTACAGTTGACTTTGCCTCTAAAACACTTAATGGGCCTGATAATCCTATTGTTTTTTACTCTACTTACGAGATCAATCCGTTAAATTACTATGAGCATGTATACGTTACAGGTGAAAGACTAGATCAAATATCGACTAAGTACTATAAGACGCCCTTTTTATGGTGGCTAATTGCTGAGGTCAACCCTCAAGTAGACTTTACAAACATACCTGCTGGAACAGTACTTAAGGTAGCTAATGTTTAATAGTATTACTGTCTCTTTTCCTAATACTACGCTGCCACCAGTACGCGTCTACGAGGTGAGCTTAAAGCAGAATAGGTATCAACATGAGGTCGCAACCATTCAGTTTCGTGATTGGAGCGTTGACTACGACACTGTAAGCTCAGGATCACCAATAACTTTTACTATTAATAATGGGCTAGAGGCTAAAGTTTTTATTGGCTACATAGACCACGTAACCACGCAAAATGAGCCTGGATCTAGCCTAACTGAGGTAGTGGCTATAAGTTCCTCATACGTGTTTAAAAACGAGTCTCAAAAGGTGTATAAAGGTTTGTCAGCAGATGCAATCATTCAACAGATTGCATCTAAGCATAATTTTGCTTGTTATGCGATACCGCACCCAAGAGTGTATCCGCAGGTATCTCAAGCTGGCCACACTGACTGGGAGTTCTGCGTTAGATTAGCAAAGCAAAGCGGTTACTCTTTAAGGACAGAGGGTACGGAAATTTACTTCCAACCTATGATGTACGACTACACACAGCGCAGATCACAGGCAAAGAAGTTTACAATGCGCAGCCAAGCTAACCCAAGCGGGTCTAACTTGTATTCTTTTTATCCTATGATTGGCGAAAGCATCGATCACGGTGGAGATAAAAAAGCTGCGATATCTGTATCAGGTGTTGATCTAAACACTTCTTCTCCCGTAGCTATCGTTAACCAAAAAAGAAATAAAAACACCAGGCTTAATAGTAAAGCGGAGTTCTTTGATAAATTTCACACTCATGTGGTTGCTCTTGATTCTCAAGTGGCTAACCATGAGGCTAAAGCTGCAGATGATAGAGCTGTATTTCCTTATAGAGCCGTGGCTGAAGTACTAGGTGACCCCTCTTTGCGCCCAGATCTACCTGTCTATCTTGATGGTCTTGGCAATAACTACTCAGGGTATTGGGTCATCTTAGGCACAGAGCACATGATTGTAGAAGAGTCTAGAAACGTATTTAAGTACACAACGCTACTTCATTTAGGCACAGACTCTCTTGGACCAGCAGTTAAGTGGACAGATGGCGCTTTAATCAGCTCTCCTGATTACGCTCCTTCTAGAACAATTATCCCGGGGGTGCGTCAAACAAATAAGCCACCTACCTCAGCTTTAAGAAGAACATCTATTGCGTATTCTCCAGCCGCCAATGGTCAGTTCAGTGCGGCAAAGAACAAGCCACTTCCTTTAATAAACAAAAAACAAGTTAAAGGTCCAACTTGGACGGCCTCTAAGCCGGCTGTACAATCAGCTACTCAACCAAATACAAGCTCTTCCTCCGCTACTAAACGTCTACTAACAAAGGTGCCAAAAGTATAATGAATGAAGACAATAGATTTTATGGTATTTACCAAGGAATATGCACAGACAATGCTGACCCGGATA
>CAIRQE010000046.1 GCA_903880655.1 uncultured bacterium | reverse complement strand
TGCCTCAGCTCACATTGCAGCTGGATTTTTGATCCTTAATGGATTCCTACTTTTAGGTGCTGAGCAACTGCGCAAACGTGCAGCTCGAAAGAACGCCAAACAAAGTGATGAAAGTATCGCTCACTTACGTCCTATACAATCCATTTATATTGGAGCCGCACAATCGCTCGCACTGCTTCCTGGGATATCTCGCTCAGGAGCATCAATGGGGGGCGGGCTTCTGGCGGGACTTAATAATGAAGATGCTGCGCGTTTTAGTTTTTTATTAGCCACACCCGTAATTGGTGCAGCAGCGCTCTTGAAGCTACCGGAAATATTTTCTAGCTCCTACGCTAGTCTGCGCCTCCCAATGCTCGTAGGGGCGCTGTGCGCAGGACTGGCGGCCTATATTTCAGTGACGTTCTTGATGAAATTCTTCAAATCCAATACCTTGAAACCTTTTGCTCTTTATTGTCTTCTTGCCGGAGCAAGTGCATCACTGTATTTATTCACGAAATAAGAGCTTATGAGCGCTAAACATACCTCGCCTATTTTTATCGGTAAAATGATTCGACAGACTTCGCGGCTCCGCGGAGGTAATGGTTCTGCGCTTCCCGGTTTGATAGTAGAAAAGATGTATCCTCAATTTCTTGAGGATATGTTAGCGCAACTTCCTGATGGTGTAGTTATCGTTACAGGAACGAACGGCAAGACGACGAGCACTAAAGTCATTACTGGCGCCTTGGAACTTTTAGGTAAAAAAGTCCTGACCAATCCTTCTGGAAGTAATTTCACTAGAGGAATTGTCTCCACTGTCATTAATAACGTAACACTCGGCGGAAAGCTCAAACATGACATCGCAGTGCTAGAACTTGATGAAGCTTATGCTGTGCAATTTATTAAAAGAGTAAAGCCTCGCTATGTACTTGCGTTAAATGTAATGCGTGATCAATTGGATCGCTTCGGAGAGGTTGACGCTACAGCTCGATTAATTGAGCAAGTTATTACAAGCGCGACAAAATTTGTTGTAGTAAACGCAGACGACCCTCACCTGGTGGCTGCAACGAAACATACCAAAGCAGCAGTTTTTTATTATGGGGTTGATGCGAGCTTAAGACCCCAGTTCCCTACTGATGATGAACTTTTGGCGAAATTAGAAAAGAAACCAATCAAACAAAATAATGAGCTTCTCGTAAAACTTAAAACTTACTCGCATAATACCCCTACATTTTTAGTTGATAAAAAGGCTTATGTCGAGCCTTTTAAGATCCGGGGCGGCTATAACTACCAGAATATTGCGGGTGCGTTTGCGCTCATTAAACTTATTATTCCAAGTGCGGATAATGATGAGATCATAGAGTCACTTGCAAAAGTGAAACCAGCTTTTGGACGAGGCGAAATCATCAATTACGACGGTAAACATATACAGATAGTACTCGTAAAAAATCCAGCAGGATTTCGCCAGGCATTGAATACCCATGAAGAAAATGAAGATGTTTTTATTGCAATCAATGACGATTATCCGGATGGTCGTGATGTTTCCTGGCTGTGGGATGTTGACTTCACTGCCTTAAAAAGTCATGGCGTTTCAATGCTGAGTGGCACGCGCGCATATGATATGGCACTACGACTTCGTTATGAAGAAGTTCCTGCATACCATGTTATAAGAAATATTAGCTCTGCTCTTGATCAGTATTTTTCGAATACAAAGCAGTCCCAGCTTAAGATATACGCCACCTATACTGCTATGCTGGCAATTCGCAGTTATCTGGTAGGGAATAAAGATCTCGGAGAATCCTCATGAAAAAAATAATGATACTTAATCTCTATCCAGATGAAATGAATATTTATGGAGATAGTGGTAATGTTCTCACGCTGACCCGTCGGCTTCAGTGGCACGGATATGATTCTGAAGTTATCTTCTTTCACCCTGGCGACACTTTCCCTGATGATGTGGACCTTGTAATAGGAGGTGGTGGCCAAGATTCAGGACAGAAAAAAATATCTAAT
>CAIRQE010000045.1 GCA_903880655.1 uncultured bacterium | reverse complement strand
AAGTAAGGAGTTGTCGATGCTTTGTGTCAACACGGTCTACTCGACCAACTCTCTGAATTAATTTGGTCGGATTCCATGGGATATCATAGTTGATGACCGTGAATGATTGATGTAAGTTAACACCTTCTGACAAAACATCGGTCGCAATTAAAACATGATATTTATCATCTTTATGTATTGCTCTTGCGTCAAAATTCTCAATTACTTTATCCATCTCGTTAGACTTCGAAGAACCAGTATAGATTAGGGTTGGGAATAAATCGTTAATTTTACTACCCACATACTCAGCCGTCTCCTTAGACTCGCTAAAGATTATTATCTTATTACTTAAAGACGGTTTGATATCGTTACTCAGCTTTTTCAAAAATGTGTCTAATTTTGGATCTCGTGTTAGTCTGCCCCAAGTATTTTGAATTTTTTCGAGTATTAAAAGATCTGATTTAAGCTTTTCAATATAGTCCGCCTCAAACTCGTCAACCGTGTGCTTTTCAACTTGTTCTTTGTCAATCAAGCCCATGATTGCCGTCTCGTCATCTTCATCTAGGAGACGATTGACCTTATCGGCTAGTTTACGTGTTATATACACTTCACCTGATTCTTCATATACTGAAATAGCTTTATTATGCCTTTGGATAAAACGTGTGATTGATGCGTTAAAGGCAAAGACACTACTCTCGAATCTCTTGACCATGTATGCTTTAATGAAACCAGCCGAGTTTTCTTGTGACTGTTTATCGCGCGCGGATGCGGCTTTTAAGTAAGCAAGCGGTCGGTAGTATGTATAGTTAAACTGTTTTAATAAAGCAATTGTCTCATAAAATATTTTGTCTTCATCAACACTTAGCTCGTAATATATAGCCAGTGGATCTTTTACTTCAGGGAATCTCATATTTTGTTTGGCCAAGTCCTTGCCATACCACTTAACGATCTCTCGCCTCGTTCGACGTACCATGACATGCCTTAGTACTTCCTCTCGCATTTTTTCTGAACTAGCGCGAATCGCACTTATATATTTTTCACGATCATTTTTACGGTCTAAGTCTTTGAGGGGTTTTTCTAAAGTTCTGAAAAAAGCTTTGAGGTTTTTAACACCCGGTATTGTGCTGGCCTCTAGGTCTTGGAACAAACCTAGCTGTGCTTCTATGTCGCTTGCACGGTTATTGTATGGGGTGGCACTTACAAGCACCACTTTCTTGCCATAACAAATCTCATGTAACTTTGCATATGATTGAGTTATCTCATTGCGGAACGCATGCGATTCATCGATAAAAACATAATCATAAATTGAAGGATCTTTTATCTTGTGTAGGCTCCCGATAGACTCGAACTCAGCGCCGCGAACTCCAAAGTCACGAAAAGCATTGCTCCATGAACCAGGGTTTGACTTAAGAAGAAGTTTCGGTGAAGCTAGCACTAATTTTCTGCCTGGTAGTTGCGCTGCTAGTCGCGCGGAGATATAGGTTTTACCAAGCCCCACTACATCAGCAATGAATACACCGCCATACTCATCTAAAATCTTTTGAGCAGTTAAAACGGCTTGACGCTGATATTGCAGGTTTACATAATTATCTGGCAAATATTCATCTCCCAGGTTATCTTCGAGCTCCAGGTCACGACGGAAATACTCATAAAGAAATTTCATATACAAATCGTACGGAGTAATCTCTATATTTAAATGAGTTTTATCCTTGATTGTATCGATAATCAAGCTTGTTACATCTACGGATTCATTCCACAATTCGTTAAACTTCTGAAGCGCAAAGTCATGATCATCGTCATCTCTTAGCTCAACGTTTAGTTCAAGGTTGTCCTCAAGTCCGGATTTACTCAAGTTACTTGAGCCAGTTATTACATGTCCGGTATTACGGTCGTTTTCGTCAAACGACATAATGTACATTTTGGCGTGAAGTTGAGACTTTTCGTAATACTTCACTTTTAACTTTTCAGATTTTGCCCATTCTACAAATTTCTCTATGCCTTTTTCGATTTCTTCTCGATCGTCTGCCTTAGCAATCTCTCGTACAATTCGTTCCTTGAGTGCTTCTTGTTTTTGGACTGACGACCGTACAATACCATCCAAGGAAGTTTGGCGAGAATCTTCTAACATCTCAGCGACGTACTTATCGGTAGCAAGCCCTATTAAGATACGAACCTCATGAACGTTCTCGAGCATTTCTGAAATCTGGAAGAAACCTGATAGATAAAAGTAGCCTACGAGTACTGCGAAATCCTTGGTATCATGATCAAGCAATCTATTAAGACGTTTTTTAAGCGTGTTGTCGTTTTGGTTGGTTATAAATTTAGTGTTATTCATGAATCCTTCCCTATGTATATTCCCTCTACCAGTTTGTCGACTTCTTGTTGCAACTGTATTAGTTTTACACCAGCTTGATCATCACCATTATCCTGTAACTTGCGTAACTTCACTCCCGTTTTAAACATTTCCTCAAGTATGTCGCCTTGTAATTTTGTCGGTATTACTATCGGAAGCTGCCTAGCATCATTGATTTGAAATGAGGATGTGTGATTTATAAAAGCAAAAACATATTTTGAAATAATATTCGAATTCAAAATAACAACTAATAAATCGTCATTTAAATAATCATATTTGGAAAAAAGACTCATGCTTTTCACATCATAAACACCAGAATTCTTTAATCTGGATTTAATATCGATAGTATGTACATCACTCCAACATAAACCTTCACGGAAATAAAATTTAGAATTCCTAACAACCGGCATGCCGGAGCCTTTCTTGCCCGAGTTCTTTTTTAAAAATGTAACATTTTCCTTTGACCAGTTTATTACAAATGGTGTTTGCAAATACCATCTGTTACCTCCCTTATCACCCTTGTCATACGGAACAAAAGTTGGCTTAGCTGGGTCAATGCCGAGTTTTTTTTCATCGTCGATTAGATTCTCGACAATTGCTATCATAGTTTTTGGTACAATTCGATAGAGATAACCCTGACCGAACACATCTCGTCCGTGCTTCAGCTT
>CAIRQE010000044.1 GCA_903880655.1 uncultured bacterium | reverse complement strand
CGGTATTTTTAAGGAGTAAGAAATGAAGTCCAAGAAGATCACATCAATAGCCCTCCTCACCGCAGGGCTCATGCTCGGCTCTACATCACTAGCTCTCGCTGAAGATGCAACGCCAGCTCCAGTTTCAAGCCCATCCGCATATCAAACCCAATTAGCTGCCTACAAGGTCGCTTTGCTTCAATATCAATTCGCCAAAGTGAATGCCGACATCAATTACCGCACCGAAGTTCAAAAGTTTAATTCTGATTGGGCTGTGACGATTGCAGCCTTCCAAAGTGCACAAGCTGCCTTTGAAGCGAAGAAGCAACCAATCCAGGAGGTTCGCAGAGCTACGGTCAATGCAGCATCAGCAGCATTCTTAGCTGCAACAACCGGTACTCCTACTGACGCCGTAATCAAGACAGCGCTCACCGCATATTGGACCGCCACCAAGGCAGCTAATACCGCCTACGAAACTGCAATCACCGCACTCGGCGCTGGTCCAGTCAAGCCAGTAAAGCCTGCAGCACCTGTAAAGCCTGTTGATCCTACAAAGCCAGTAGCACCTGTAAAGCCAAGCAAGTAATTTGTAAACCAAAAAGGAAAAGCGCCTCTCAACTTAAATAGTTGGGGGGCGCTTCTTTGCGGAGACGAGAGGATTTGAACCTCCCACCACAAAGGAAAAGGAGATAATCTAGAGTAATGTCCAGCGTAAAAATGGCGATTCTCATTCCTACCTACAACGAAGCCCTGAATATCGAACGCCAGTTACGTAGCTTAGAAAAATTTCGCAATAGTCGCCCTAAAGAACAAAACTTTGACGTGCTAGTGATTGACGACCAATCTCCAGATAATACTGCAGTGATTGTGCTCAATATGAAATTGCCTTGGGTATTTCTCGAATCACCAAGTACAAAAGCAGGGCTAGGAAATGCCTATAAACATGGTTTTGAATGGGCACTAAAGCGGGGGTATACACACTTTATCGAAATGGATGCTGATGGCAGTCACAGGATTGAAGATCTTCATAAAATCCTTGATGCACCAGTAGATATTGATTTGGTAATTGGAAGTCGATGGGTCGAGGGCGGAAGCATAGAAAACTGGTCATGGATAAGAAGGGTCATTTCTCGCACCGGAAATTTTTATGCTCGAAAAGTACTTAAGTTCTCCATTGCAGATTCTACGAGTGGATTCCGCCGAATTTCCGCAAAGATACTAAATCGAATAGAGATCGATCACGTCGATTCTGCGGGATATGGGTTCCAAATTGAAATTGCATATTTAATATTCAAAGCGAGTGGAAAAATCGTTGAAGTACCTATCTGTTTTACTGAAAGAATCGCTGGATACTCCAAGATGTCGATGGGGATCGCTTTGGAGGCTTTTTTCAACATCACCCGAGTTGCTCTCCGAAAATAAAAAATAACTTGCAGAAAGCTATAAGGAAGACATCTAAACTTTGGTTGATACCCATAATTGCAAGTTCACTTTGTTTTGCGCTTAGTTTACGTCGTGCAATCTGGAGTGATGAAGCGGCAACTATTTATCGAATATCGCTCCCTTGGAAACAATTTTTATATGCATCCATACATAAAGACGATGCAGTTCACGCTACATACTATGCAATTTTAAAATTACTGCACTTCGCAGTAGGAAACAACTTGATTAAGTTACGTTTCTTTAGCGGATTTTGCATCGGATTTGCCGCATTTGGCTTTGGAAAGCTCCTATCACCGTATTTCAGTAGAAAAAAAGTTCTGATTGGTCAACTATTCTTTGTAGCACTTCCCAGTGTGCTCGATTACGGCACAGATGCCCGTTCTTATGCACTGTCGCTGGCGCTCATTACTTGGCTGAGTTACCTTTTCCTTAAAATCCTGAAGAAGGCAGATAAGCAAGAAAAATTTGGATTGCACTTAATTCTGTTCACTGCTCTGGAAATTTTCGCTACGTATATATTTATTTATAACTCCTTGATTGGTATAGCTCTCCTTTGTTTCATTCTAGTCACACAACGTTTCGCACTAATCAAAATCTTTTTATTCGTGGAATCCATCGTATTTACTCTTACTTGTCCGCTCTTTTATCTGGGAAGTGTTCAGATAAAACAAATTGGGTGGATCTCGCGCGGATTTTTTTCCTCAATAGGTGACACTCTATCGGTTGCATTTGAAAGTAGATCGTGGCAATTAGCAGTAACTTGTGTTCTGCTTTTCTCACTCATGGTTTTTTTTCTAATAGTTACTCGACTCTCTATGACTCCTGCGCTTCGAGAATTATTCATCTGGGCAAGTTTTATTACTGTGATTCCTTCTATGGTTCTCATT
>CAIRQE010000043.1 GCA_903880655.1 uncultured bacterium | reverse complement strand
CTAAACGGATTCTATAGGCGTATTCCATCATGGTCCTGTAAAGGATACTAATCAACATCTCTGTCACCAAGCAGAACTACCTTGCCGTCACACATCAGAACGGATTCAGGGCACACTATCAACGCCTGTGCGGGCTTATTTGGTGATTTAACTGCCTAAATTATTATGTTTTGAGTATATGTGAACCGTGTACACGAACGCTAATCTGTCCGTTATAATAGTCTTTTGATTCCAAAACCCTGCGACTAAACTGTTCACGAGCCTCTATGTATGACGTTTCAGCTTTACTTTTACAATAGAAAAGTATGTCTCGCCGAAAGTTTTCTTGACCTAACTGCGTGATATCTTTAGTTAATTCAGGGCTGCTACCATAATAAGTACGCCAATCACTATCTATTTTACCACGGATTTTCTTTTTTTTCTTAGTGCCGTTTTTTAATTTTACTGTTTTATAAGTAGTTTTAGAAAATTTTGCTAGTTTTTTGCCTATGTACATACGACCTGTAATTGTGTTTGTTATAAGATAAACAAATCCTACACAATCTTCGGGTAATTCTTCAACTAAATTATTTTCGTAGTACCAAGACATACACTAATTAGTGTCTGTCTCACCTTTTGCCTTGTCGTTTTGGCTTTGACGCTTTTCAGCATCTAACCAGTGCCTGTATTCTTGTATCTTTGCCCTACGTTCCCGAGCTATAATTCTAATTTGTCCTAGCCAATACCTGGACTGTTCGCCAGCACGGCGTGTGCCCTTGTTGTGCCAATCCTGATTTGCTTTGAAATACATTTTGAAAGCATGCATCAGTTGTTCGTGAGTTTCCTCATCTTGCCACACTACTCAACAACCTCCAGGTCATTCGCATAACTTGTGTAGCCATTCTCTTTAATAACCTTGAGTACGTTGTTAACACGACCAATTAGTTCGTCTCTGTGACTGATTAAGAAGATATTCTTCTTGCGTTCACGGCCCATCTTCTTTAATACAGCCAGTGCACCTTCAACTCCGGCTGCATCTAGGCCGTTATCAATAAGTTCGTCCACAAACAAGAGGTTAATCTGCTGATATAAACTTTCCCATACATCACGGAAGGCCCAACTCAAGCTAAGGATAAGTCTATTACGTTCACCTCGACTTAAATTATCAAAATCTAAGTCTTGCCCTAGCTGTGTAATTTCAACTGTTAGATCATTTTGGAACAATACTGTATGAGGCAAGCCCATTTTGTCCAAGTAATAGGTCAAACGGTTGTTTAAGTATGCTAGGTTTTGATCTATAATCTTCTTACGTATAAAGCTATCCTTGCTTGTTAGTAGTTTTAACAAGAACTCTTGGTGATCCTTTAGACTGCTAAGGTTATTAACATTGTCCCACGAGATTTCTTGTATGGCTGTATCAGTTAATTCATCGATTTGTTCTTGGTATGGATCAGTTTCAACCGACTTAATGGTCAATTGTTGTTCCAGAGTCTTTAAATTGTTCTGATGTTTAAGTGCTTGCTCTACAGTATCGTAGTAAGTTACCGGGCGACCATTGATCTCACCGATAGCAGTGAGCTCTTTATTGATCTTAGCTAGGTCACCGGTTACTTTATCAAAGTAT
>CAIRQE010000042.1 GCA_903880655.1 uncultured bacterium | reverse complement strand
TGGCAGGGGAGACAGGACTCGAACCTGCGACACCTGGTTTTGGAGACCAGTGCTCTACCAACTGAGCTACTCCCCTATAAATACATCTTCTATCTTACGAAAAAAACTGAAAAATTGCTACTAAGAGAATATATCCTCACCGAGGTGTTTCTTTAGTCTTTCTCTAACGCTGCCTTTGTGTCGGCCGAGTAACTTACTTAACTGTTCAACCGTCTTCCCTTTCGTAAAAGATAAGACTAGCTTTTTGTCATCCTTATCTTGCCATGGCTTATACGCATTGGGGTATTCTACACGCATCTTATTGATTTTGTCCGCCCAGTTAACTTTAGTTTTTGGGATTGGCTCGATAATTATTTCATCTTTCTTAGTGAGAAAAGCCTCGATAACGTCTTTGTTTTCGATTAATGTTTGTTCGCTTTTATCTCTTAGTATCTTGTCTATGTTCTTAGCATCTTTACTTACACGCAGCGCAATTCCGTTGAGACCATCAAGTGAAAGGTCTTTAAGTCCTCTAACTCTAGATAATGCAACGTAGCCCATACCCTCAACGAATGCATTTCGAAGGTCAATTCTCGCTGAATCTAGTGTCATACCTTGGCTCTTATGAACGGTTATAGCCCATGCTAAACGAATAGGTAGTTGTGTTATTGCAGCACGCCTTTTATCTCCATCAACGAGTTCCCATGTGTCTGGCTTAAGAACGATTAGTTTGCCCGTGATCAATCGTATTTTTGGATAGTGATTAATTGGTTCAAAGTCTTCAATTACTCCAAGCGAGCCATTAACATATTTGCGATCTAAGCTATTTTTGATGCACATTACATGCGCACCTTTTTTAAGTACTAACGTCTGTTGAGCAAGACATGATCTCATTAATTGCTCAACAAATTTTTTGCTGCCAGAAGTGGTCATTTCAAATTCATATTGTTTTCCATCAAGCTGGCTCAAATGCTCTTGGTTAATGACGTCCACATCAACATTCGTTGTTAGTAGTTTTGTTGTTGGTTGCCATGGATCATTAGCAAGTGTTTTGCGATCAGTTAGTAATTTAATTTGTGAAGGTTTCAAATACCCTTCCCTGATACCATTTAAAATATCGCTATAGGATTGGTCATCCTTTTGCCTGTGTTGTTCTTCTAAATAACAAACTTCAAATATATTCTCGTCCCATATCTTTGAAGTAGTAATAAACCCACCACTTCTTGAATCAGAACGGTTAACCGGAGGGAGCTGAAAGAAATCACCACATAAGATAACCTGTATGCCCCCAAAAGGAAGATTAACGTCTCTCACTTCACGACAAACCGTATCGACAAGATCAAGTCGAAAATCATGGAGCATGCTTATTTCATCAATAACAAGAATGTCAGTATCTGCGATGATATCTCGCCGCTGCTTTGGCATTCGAAGGATATGCTCTACAGGTAACTCATCGTGGACTCCAATACCCGACCACGCATGAATAGTTGTGCCATTTAAGTGAGTGGCTGCAAGACCTGTTGTTGCAGTAACGGCAATCGAACTTCCAATAGCTCGCGAGTTACGAACGAATTGATTTAATACAAACGTCTTTCCACTCCCAGCCGCTCCTGTGAGAAGGACTGATTTTCCTGACATCATAACTGCGAGCGCCTCTATTTGTTTCATCGTCCCCCCATGGTACCTTACGTCGCAGGTATTTTGCTATATTTTTGGAGCTCTTTTTCGCTTGTTTGGATCTAAAAGTTTTTTTCGAAGACGTAGTGATTCAGGTGTAACTTCAAGTAGTTCATCGTTTTCAATAAAATCAAGGCATTCCTCTAGGCTCATATCAATAGGTGGGGTTAACTGGACAGTACCGTCACTGCTTTTGCTTCGCATATTAGTGAGTTGTTTTTCCCTGACAACATTAATTTCCATGTCATCACTTCTTGTATTGAGACCAATGATTTGACCAGCGTACACTTTCGTTCCCGGCCCAATGAAGCTTGTTCCGCGCTGTTCAACGTTCTGAAGAGAGTACGGTGTTGCTGTGCCAGTTTCAAAAGCGATAAGTACGCCACTTCTTAATCGAGGCAATGGAGTGCCGATTGGTTCATATCCAAGCATGAGGCTATACATAACTACAGTTCCACGAGTATTCGTAAGGAGGATGTTTCGAAGTCCAAGAAGTGCTCGAGTTGGAATCCGATATAGTAATCGGGTTACACCTCGTCCAGTTAATTCTTGCTTAACAAGTTCAGCCCTTCGCATACCAAGTTCTTGTTGAACTGGGCCAACATGTTCATCAGGAACTTCTACGGTAAGTTCCTCGATTGGCTCCATCAAGGTACCTTCAACTTCTTTAGTAACTACTTGTGGACGGCCTACTTCAAGTTCGAAACCTTCTCTGCGCATTGTTTCAATAAGTACAGAAAGGTGCAGTTCACCACGTCCCGCAACTAAGAATCCGATACCTTCATCTTCAACGTGAAGACCAATATTAGTTTCTAGTTCTTTTTGTAATCGTTCACCAATTTGCCGTGATGTCGTGAATTCACCTTCTTGTCCTTTGAAGGGAGACGAGTTAGGTTGAATTGATATCTTAAGCGTAGGATCTTCAACTTTGAGAACTGGAAGTGCATCTGGATTCGCAGGATCAGCTAGGGTTTCACCAATTTGCGCAGTACCTACTCCAGTAATT
The DNA here is from genome assembly GCA_903880655.1 of uncultured bacterium. GTDB lineage: Bacteria > Patescibacteriota > Saccharimonadia > Saccharimonadales > CAIOMD01 > CAIOMD01. Next base: position 1,341 of record CAIRQE010000042.1, on the reverse strand, counting down.
GATACGATATCTCCTGCAATAGCTTGCTTCATCTCAAGACGGTTGAGCCCCTGTGAAGCAAAAATCTTATCTGCTTTTATATTAGTCTTGGTTCCATCTTTTTTAATAAGGGTGATTTGTTGACCAACAGAAACACTTCCACGATTAATTCGGCCAATGGCATATTTTCCTAAGAAATTATCCCATGAAAGTGCTGTGATAAGCATTTGGAATGGCTCATCTTTGTTTCCTTTAGGTGCTGGAACTTCAGTAAGAATTGCGTCAAGAAGCACTCTAAGATCAGCTTCTTCAGTTATGTCTTCAGGCCGTGAATCCCAAGCTTTACCTTCTCTACCAATTGCATAGAAAGTTGGGTAATGCAGTTGTGAATCATCAACAGCGAGATCAAGAAATAGATCAGCGATCTCATCTTCTACTTCAATGATTCGTGAGTCTCTTTTATCAATTTTGTTGATAATAACAAGCGGTTTTAGGCCTGCCTCAAGGGCTTTTTTCAGTACAAACTTAGTTTGCGGCATAGGCCCTTCTTGTGCATCTACTATTAAGAGACAGCCGTCAGCCATATTCATAGTTCGTTCTACTTCACCAGAAAAGTCTGCGTGACCTGGTGTGTCGATAATATTAATACGGTAATCCTGGTAAATAATAGCCGTCTGTTTCGCGCTAATCGTAATACCCCGTTCGCGTTCCTGATCACCGCTATCCATAATAAGGGTAGCTTGCATTTCAGCTTGGTTATCACGAAAAGTATTTGATTGCTTTAAAATAGCATCAACAATAGTAGTTTTACCATGGTCAACGTGCGCAATAATTGCAATGTTTCGTATTTTATTAGTTTCTAACATAAGACATCAGCCCACCGGGTTAAACCCTTAATTCAGCAAAAACTACTACTTCTTTGCTTTTACTACGTTACGTCCAAGGTTCTTGGTCGTTTCAGTATGTGTAGTATAGCTACGAGTTGTAGGGCAATACTTACGTAGAGTAATCTTGTCAGGTGTATTTTGAGTATTTTTAACAGTATAGTGGTGTCTTTGACCACAATTCTCACATACAAGTCCTATAATTTTACGCTTTAACGTTTTCTTAGCCATTTATTTACCTTTATTGAAATTCAGAGTAAAGAATAACATTTTTCTGGTATTAATACAAGAGTTATTCATCTTAAAATTGATATATTTGGAGCCGTTGTCGGGATTTGAACCCGAGACCCCGTCATTACCATTGACGTGCTCTACCACTGAGCTACAACGGCGAATATCCAACTATTATATATTGAAGTTATATATAATGGTAGTGAAGAAAATGTAAACATCACCCTAATACATTCAAGCACTGACT